>CAXMSI010000167.1:0-3910 GCA_964196085.1 uncultured Acidimicrobiia bacterium
GCATGAGCGATTCCACTTCGGTGTCGGTCACAATCCAATCCACCGATTCAGCTACCAGCATCATTTCGCCGGTGCGCCCGTGGTGGCCTTTGGTGAAATAGTTGGTGACGCGCTTGCGAAGCGACTTGGCCTTGCCTACGTAGATGATCTGGCCGTACCTATCGCGAAACTGGTAAGACCCAGGCTTGTCAGGGATCTCTTCGGTGGCCGGACGCTGCATGACTACACCCTCCAGCGACAGGCAAGGAGCTTGGCGTGATGCTCATGGCCTTTGTACCCCGGGTCTCGCGCGATCTGGCGATCACTCACTCCGCGTTCCTCGACCTGTTCGAGAATGAGACCTGCGGTGGCGGCAGCGTTAAAGAGTACGCTCATGGGGCGATGATAGAACCGCACTACCCCATCGCCTGCTGGCTCTTCTGTGAACCCGGTACCAAGGTACCTGCCGGGCCGCCAGAACAGTTCACCGTCCATTGGGTCAACGATGGGACCACTTTCAGGGGCCGTGGCTACTGGGTGGTTAATGACCAGAGCAACTCGACCGCCAGACTTCACTACTCTTGCCAACTCCTCGAAAACACTGTCTATTTCAGGCAGGTGTTCCAAGACGAGGCAGACGTAGGCTGAGTCGAAGGAGTTGTTGTGGAAGAAACCCAGCTGGGTGATTGAGCCCACAACGCTTGCCCCAGCAGCGGCTGCCAACTCTGGCGATAGGTCTACCCCCACTACCTTACTTCCGCCCTGTTCGATAACTCGGGCTACCTGCCCCTCACCGATGCCAGCATCAAGGACTCGCTCCCCTGCAATTGGCCCGAAGACTTCGACCAGCAGCGGAAGCACTTCCTCGGCGTAGGCCGGGTCCCCTGCAACCTCATCGGTCCACCATTCAGCCAGTTCCTGCCACATCACAGCACCGTACTGAGATAGCGTCCTGTATGGGAGGCCTTCACTTTGGCCACTTCTTCGGGAGTGCCTTCAGCCATGATGAGTCCTCCGTGAATACCGCCTTCTGGTCCGATGTCGATGACGTGATCAGCCGATTTGATCACATCGAGGTTGTGCTCGATGACCACGATGGTGTTGCCTGTGTCGGTAAGACGTTGTAGTACACCAAGAAGTTTGCGAGTGTCTTCGAAGTGGAGCCCTGTGGTGGGTTCGTCAAGAATGTAGAAGGTGCGACCCGTGGCTCTACGACCAAGCTCTGCTGCCAGCTTCACTCGCTGAGCTTCTCCACCCGACAGGGTTGGCGCAGGTTGACCGAGGCGGACATACCCAAGCCCAACGTCGTAGAGCGTTTGAAGGATACGAGCAATGGGAGCGTGCGCTTCGAAGAACACAAGCGCGTCGTTTATTGGCATACCAAGCACATCGGCAATGGACTTGCCCTTGAACAAGATGGTGAGGGTTTCGCGGTTGTAGCGTCTGCCTTCACATTCCTCACAAGGCACGTAGACGTCGGGAAGAAAGTGCATTTCGATCTTGATGGTGCCATCGCCCTTGCAAACCTCACATCGGCCGCCTTTGACGTTGAACGAAAATCGACCCGGTTTGTAGCCCCGTGCTTTTGACTCAGGAAGCGAAGAGTACAGGTTCCGAACCTTGTCAAAAATATTGGTATAGGTAGCTGGATTCGACCGAGGAGTACGCCCAATTGGGGACTGGTCGATGTTGATCACCTTGTCGATGTGCTCGATGCCGTTAATGGTTTTATGTCGGCCAGGCACAACTCTCGACCGAGCGACGGTTTGGTGAAGCCCCTTCGAAAGGATTTCTTGCACCAGAGACGACTTGCCCGAACCCGACACACCGGTAACAGCGATGAACTTCCCAAGGGGAAAGACCACATCGAGGTTTTGGAGGTTGTTCTGGCGGGCACCGATGATCTCGATAACCTCACCCCTGCCGGCGCGGCGTTCCTTTGGTGTGGCGATGGATCGCCTTCCAGAAAGATATTCGCCGGTGATGGAATCCTGCGACGCAGCAATCTGCTCGGGAGTGCCTTCAGCTACGATCTCACCGCCGTGTTCGCCAGCTCCTGGTCCGATATCAACCACGTGGTCAGCTACTCGAATAGTCTCTTCGTCGTGCTCCACGACGATCAACGTGTTGCCAAGGTCTCGAAGACGGATAAGGGTCTCGATCAGACGAGCGTTGTCACGTTGATGCAGTCCAATGGAGGGCTCGTCGAGGATGTAGAGAACACCAACCAAGCCAGAGCCGATCTGGGTAGCCAGTCGAATTCGTTGAGCTTCGCCGCCCGAAAGGGTGGCTGCTCCTCGAGACAGGTTGAGATAGGACAGGCCAACGTCCAGAAGAAATTTGAGGCGTTCACCAACTTCTTTAGTAACCGCCTCAGCCACGACCATGTCACGATCCGAGAGGTCTAGCTTGACCACAAAGTCGTGTGCGTCGGTAAGCGGGAGCGAGTTGAGCTCATGAAGCGTCTTGCCGGCGACCGTTACGGCCATGGACACCGGGTTGAGCCGGGCCCCTTCACACACAGCGCAAGGGACCTCACGCATGTATTGCTGGTAGTAAGCCCTCGCCGAGTCGGAGTCGGTATCGGCATAGCGACGCACTATGAAAGGGAGCGCTCCTTCGAACTGCGTCTGATACTCACGACGCCGACCAAAGCGGTTCAGGTAGACCACATCGATCACCTCGTCACCAAGGCCGTTCATCAACATGTGCTGGGTGTCTGCTGGCAACTCGTTGAACGGAGTGGCCATGTCGAACCCGACGAGGTCAGCTACCGAGGCGAGCAAGCGCTGGTAGTAGCGACCCTTATGGCCGGACCAAGGAGCGATGGCGCCGCCCTCCAAACTCTTGTCTGGGTCGGGGACCAGCAGGTCAGGATCGACTTGGTAACTAGTGCCGATGCCGAAACATTCGTCGCAAGCTCCGTATGGGGAATTGAAGGAGAAGTTCCGCGGCTGGAGTTCCTCAAAGGACGCGTGACCATTGGGGCAGGCAAAAGCCTGTGAGAAGCGAATCTCAGGGCCGTTGACCAGATCGATGACTACCGCACCTCTACTGAGCTTCAAAGCTACGTCGAGGCTCTCAGCGAGCCGCTGGGACATGTCAGGGTTCACGACAAGACGATCCACTACAACCTCAATGGTGTGGGTGAAGTACCTATCGAGGGAGATTGTTTCAGACAGCTCCATAATCTGTCCATCAATCCGAGCTCGACTGAAACCGTCCTTGTTGAGATCGCCAAGAAAGTTCTCGAACTGGCCCTTACGACCTTCGACCACTGGAGCCAACAGCTGGAAACGGGTCCCTTCTTCTAGTTTGAGCACCTTGTCAGCGATCTGCTGGGCAGTCTGCCGAGCCACTACTTCGCCACATTCAGGACAGTGAGGCACGCCGATTCGTGAGTACATGAGGCGGAGGTAATCGTGAATCTCTGTGACGGTTCCCACTGTTGAACGGGGATTTCGGGATGCAGTCTTTTGATCGATGGAAATGGCTGGAGACAGACCTTCGATGTGCTCCACGTCGGGCTTCTCCATTTGCCCCAGGAACTGACGGGCATAGGCAGACAATGACTCAACGTAGCGCCGTTGGCCTTCTGCGTAGATGGTGTCGAAGGCCAGGCTTGACTTCCCCGATCCCGAGATGCCTGTAAAGACGACGAGTTTGTCGCGCGGAATACTGATGTCGAGACTCTTTAGGTTGTGCTCGTTAGCGCCGCGAATGATGATGTGATCTTGAGACATGGAAGCGAGATTCTACTTTCGGGGAGGGCTAGTGGGAAGGGGCACGATCATGCACCGCTGCGGTGCATTTTGAGGTCGCGCTTGAGTTCGTTCACTTCGTCTCGCAAGCGTGCTGCGTACTCGAAGCGGAGTTCCCGAGCTGCGTCTTTCATCTCTTCTTCGAGGCTGAGCACTAAGCGCTCTAGATC
>CAXMSI010000168.1:0-3647 GCA_964196085.1 uncultured Acidimicrobiia bacterium
AATTACCTCTGCAAGGCCTTCGGTCCTCTCGATGAACATGGCTTGGCGCTGGCCGTTTGCCCCGACCACCTGTGTATGAAACGTCATCGAAAGCTCGGCCATGGGATGGAAGCCCGGGAACGATCCGTATCTTGGGAACATCTCCTCCAGCGGAATCCGAGAGTGGCCAGTTCCGAACAAATGAACCAGCCCGCCGGCGGCGATGGTATCTGCGCACAACCGAGCGCATTCCATCAGCGACTCGACCTGGGTGTCCTCAATTCTCTGGACGACCTGTCGGGAAGCATCGAACCAATTGTGAAGATATCGGCTGGCTCTGGTGTCACTACTATCAGTCACGAAACATCTCCATGGTGAACAACAATCATATGTATAGACATTCTAAACTAACCGTTCTCGTCAGTGACGGAAAAATCCAATGACTTCGCCGCAAGCACGGTATCTCGAGATCGCAGCCCACCTCAGAAAAATCGTTGACACAGCTGAGCCAGGGCAGCTTCTCCCCTCTGACGCTGAGCTCTGCCAGCAGTTCAACGTGTCCCGGATGACCGCACGGCAGGCCGTTCAGCTCCTTGTCAACGAACACCTCGTGGACCGACGCAGAGGCAAAGGTACCTTCGTGGCTCGTCGCCGTGCCCAACGGCTGCTTGGCTCTCCACTTTCTTTCACAGAGAGCATGCAACAACGAGGTGTGGCCGTGTCCTCAGTCCGCCTGAGTTCAGGCGCCACTATTCCTAGCGAGACCGAGGCCGATGCCCTGGGCAGTGCAGCAGGTGATCAAGTGCATGTGATCGAACGGGTCCGCCTTGCTGACGGCGTGCCCATGGCAATCGAACGAGTGGCACTACCAATCTCTGTCGCCCAAAAGATAGACACCGACCTCGCCAGCGGATCCCTGCACGCAGCGTTTGAAGAGGCGGGGCTGATTCCCAGCAGAGCGTTGTCCCATGTGCGGGCGCGGGTCTCAACCGATTGGGAGCAGGACCACCTCGAAACCAGTCCGACATCAGTCATCCTCGCCGAAGAACGGACAATCTTCGATCAGTTCGGGCTTGCAATGGAACACACCGTGACTATCTATGCAGCTGACCGATACGCCTTTTCCGTCCACTACGCGCCAAGCCACGAGTCGACCTCATGACGAGCAGCCCAATTCACATCGGTCTTGATCTCGGAGGGACGAACATCAAGGCTGTGGCCCTCAGGAGCGTTGGTACGCAACTCGACCCGTCTCCTATTCTTCGAAGCACCAGCCCAACCGAAGCCGCGGGTGGCCCCCAACATGTGAGCGACCGGCTGGTCTCGATGGTCGAAGACATCACCAAAGATCTCGGCCCAGTGGCCACTATTGGCCTTGGTGTCCCAGGGTTGTTCGCATCTGACGGCACCATTGAACTCTTCCCCAACATGGCGGGTCCTTGGAAAGGCTTCAACATCGTGTCGGCTGTGGGGTCAAAGGTGGGAATCACCCCGACCCTTATCAACGATGCCCGAGCCTTCACGCTCGCCGAAGGAACCGTCGGCGCAGGACGCGACGCAGCTGTCATGCTTGGAGTGGTGCTGGGAACTGGAATTGGCGGAGGTGTGATGATCAACGGACGCCTCCACATAGGGGCCAATGGACTTGCCGGCGAGTTCGCACACCAGGTCGTTGAACCAAACGGACCGGCCTGCGGCTGCGGAAACAACGGATGCATCGAAACACTTGCCCGGGGAGACTTTGTGGCCAGTTCGGCTGGATTCTCCGACACGAAGGCTCTGTACGCTGCGTCGGCACGCGGCGACGAGCGAGCCATTACTGCCATCAACAAGGCGGCCGGTTACATCGCTATCGGCGTCTCTAACGCGGCCGCGTTGCTGGGAGTTGACGTGGTGGTGATAGGGGGAGGTATCGCCAATGGCGGCGACCTCGTGATAGACCCCATCCGAGACGCCGTCCGGCAGCGAGTGACGCTCGCTTCGCCTGATCACCTACACGTGGTGCAAGGAATATTGGGATCTGAAGCCGGCGCCATCGGTGCCGCCCTTATTGGGGCTAGACCGAGACCCTAGCCCGGTAGTCCTCGAGCATCGTCACGGTTCGAGTGGCTCCAATGCGCTCGATACCGATCGACATCACCTCCAGCAACCCGTCGAGTGTTCTGATTCCTCCCGCAGCCTTAACTTTGACGGATGGGGAAACAGATGATCGCATAAGCACCAGGTCAGCCATGGTCGCTCCCGAGGGAGCGAAGCCGGTAGACGTCTTTGTAAACCTTGCCCCCGCCGTTTCAGACGCCACCGAAGCGGCAACTTTCTGCGCATCGCTGAGGTACGCGTTCTCAAAGATGACCTTCACAATCGCATCCCCGCCAGCTGCCTCTACAACGGCTGCGATATCTTGCTGCACATAGTCAATATCTCCTGACAGGAGACGCCCAATGTTGAGCACCATATCGAGCTCCACTGCGCCATCGGCAATGCACCCCTTTGCCTCGAACACCTTGGTTGAAGTCGTGTTCGACCCGTGCGGGAACCCAACCACCGTGCTCACCGGCACTCCCGAACCAGCCAACGCTGAAACGCCCAACGCCACGTCAGCGGGTCGGAGGGTCGCGGATGCCACTTGGTACTCCCCTGCGACGGCACAGCCCTCAAGGACGTCATAGGTGGTGAGTTCGGGCCGAAGTAAGGAGTGGTCGATCATCAACGCTACCTGCTCATAGGTGACGTCATTTGCAGTAAGCCATGTTGTCATGCTCGAACCCTACCCAGCCGAGAGATAAATGTCTAGACATTCAGGACGGCAACAATGCCGCTATCCGACACAGCATTTGGCAGCGTTAGCCGGCTCACTGGGAGCCTTCCGAGACACTCCACCCGCCGTCAACTGCGATCGTCTGACCAGTGATCATCTTTGCGCTGTCCGACAGCAGAAACAGAGCGGTTTCGGCGATATCGGTAGGGGCGAGCAGGCCCTTGGCGAGCGGCTGTTTACGTTTAGCAAAAGCGACGATTTCAGGGTCAGACGCGGCCCTTTGTGCCATGGGCGTGTCAACAAGGCCGGAGGCAATCGCATTGACTCGTATCGCTGAAGACGCATATGACGAGGCCAGCGAGGTTGCGAGCGCAACCTCAGCTCCCTTGACCGCTGCGTAAGCGTGGGTTTCGAACAAGCTCGGTGCAGGGGAGCTTGCAAGAACGCTTGTGACCAGCGCGACCGACCCCCCGGTCTCTTGCTGCAACATGACCTTCAACACCTCTCGGGTCGATAGAAAGGCTGGCAACCCGTTTAACTCAAACGTTTTCACCCAACCCTCCAGCGGCATCAAGTCGAGCGGACCGTCGCCGAATCGTCGGCCACTCCCGCCAGCAACTGCAAAGAGCCCGTCAATTCGACCAAAACGCTCCACACAAGCTTGGACCGCTTCGATCGCGGAAGCTTCGTCTGTGAGATCTGCAGATGCCCACGAGGCGACATCTCCTGCGTCGGCAATCTCGTCGGCGAGCGCCTCACACTTCGATCCGGTTCGAGAGATCACGAAGACGCTGGCGCCTTCTGCGGCGAATAGGCGTGCGCCAGCAGCGGCGATTCCCGACGCCCCGGTAACCACAATGACCTTCTCACTCAATCGTTTCATCGGACTCTTCTCTCCGGTCAGCCGAGA
>CAXMSI010000168.1:3657-3909 GCA_964196085.1 uncultured Acidimicrobiia bacterium
GTATAGAAATTCCACTCGAAGGCTAGTCGTTCAAAGAGAAGGACAGGACCCGCCGCTCGTGCCTAGTCAATGCCCTCGAGGAATGCCTCGAACTCGGAGTCGTCCACGCCCACACTGTTGCCCTTCGCCGGAAAGACACCTGTCGTGACGTCACTGCTGAACTCTCTAAAAGCGTCAATAGAATCGGCATGCATCCGAGCCCGCTCTGCCGCACGATCTCGATACACCTTGGCGTGACGTGGGACGTGGCCC
>CAXMSI010000169.1:0-3898 GCA_964196085.1 uncultured Acidimicrobiia bacterium
CTCTAGGGCCGTGACAGGTCTCTTGGATATTCACGAAGGTGATATAACCAAGGGAACTGTGACGTTCAACGGAGTTGACCAGACCAAGTCCAAAGCGGCTGGCATTGTGAAGTCAGGCATTAGCTTGGTCATGGAGGGCCGGCGGATCTTCGCCGAGCTCAACGTGGACGAGAACCTGATCACTGGCGGGTACACCAACCAGGACAAGAAGAATGTGGCGTCCCAGTACGACAAGGTGATGGAGCTGTTCCCGTCGCTAGCGGACCGTCGCAAGGATGTCGCCGGATACCTCTCGGGTGGTGAGCAACAGATGCTTGCGATCGGCCGGGCGCTCATGTCCGATCCAAAGTTGATCATCCTTGACGAACCATCACTCGGCCTTGCGCCGCTGCTGGTTCAGCAAGTGCGTGACATCATCGTGGACATCAACAAGGAGGCAGGCACCTCCATTCTCCTGATCGAGCAGAACGCGAACATGGCTTTGTCGATTTCAGATTTCGCCTACATCATGGAGACCGGCAAGGTCGTCATGGATGGGGACCCAGAGAAGCTGCTTCAGGACGAGGACGTTCAGGAGTTCTACCTCGGCCTGCATGCTGAGGGAGAGCGCAAGAGTTTCCGTGATGTGAAACATTACAAACGACGCAAGAGGTGGTTGTCATGACAACATCCCACACAAGCTTGTTCGGCGGCCAGACCGGCGAAAAGCGCTCCGGTACGCTCCTTGAGATCGATGATCTCCACCTCTCATTCGGGGGAGTCAAGGCGATCCGCGGTGTCTCTTTTGATGTCGACGAGGGTGAGCTGTTCGCAATCATCGGGCCAAATGGGGCTGGCAAGACCTCGATTTTCAACTGCCTATCCGGCGTCTACAAGCCGCAAGAGGGCACCATCACTTGGCGAGGTGAGCCGCTGCTGGGAACCCGACCAGACCGGATAGCCGCAATGGGTATGGCTCGAACGTTCCAGAACATCGAACTGTTTGAGCACATGACTGTGATTCAAAACCTCATGATGGGCCGCCATACCAAGATGGACAACAATTGGTTCGTCAATGGCATCTACCTTGGACCCGCCAAACGTAAGGAAATGGCGAACCGGGCGGTGGTGGAGGACATCATTGACTTCCTCGAGATTGAGCAGTGGCGCGCCTACCCGGTTGCGCTGCTGCCCTATGGAATCCAGAAGCGAGTTGAGCTTGGTCGGGCCCTCGCTATGGAACCAGAACTGTTGTTGCTGGATGAACCCGTCGCCGGCATGAACCTCGAAGAGACAGAAGACATGGCTCGCTTCATTCTCGACATCCGCCTCGAGTTGGGTGTTGCAATGATTCTGGTGGAGCACGACATGGGCTTGGTGATGGACATCGCTGACCGAATTATGGTGCTCGACTTTGGTCAGAAGATCGCCGTTGGAACCCCTGACGAAATCGCCAAGAACCCAGACGTCATCAAGGCGTACCTAGGCGAAGACTTCGACGGGTAGACAAACCCAACCACCAATTACCTACCACTAGGTACGAGCTACGAGACTTTGCCCTGGGCCAGTCGCCTTAGCATTCTGCCCCCTATCTCCCTGCTTACGGGGAACTAGTGCGAGCGTAGCGGGCGAAGAGGGGCTCCGCCCCATTGAGATGCACGCCGGCCCCCTTCCCCAAGCAGTGGAGAGGGAAGGACCCAAAAAATCTGGTTCCTGAAGCAGGTTGGCCCATGGGTATAATCTATACTTGATTACTAATGAACTAATCATCTAGAAAAGGTATCTGCATGTCAACTGACGATGACTCGAGCGTCTCTGAGCAAGAGAAGAGGGCACAGGAGGTAGTGGATCGACTTGCTGCAGCCAAGGCCAACCCTGAGGTGTTGCAGGACAAGGGTATGGATCGCAGAGACTTCCTCGGCGCGTCAATGGCAACCCTTGCTGGGGCCACTGTTGGTGGATTCGTCGGGTTCGGTACTGGCTTGTTTGGCTTCTCCATTGGCCACTCCGACGGCGAGAGCCCTGTACAGGCTGTTACAACCACTACTGAGGGCCAAGCGGTCGCTCCGCCAACCACTGCAGCTGGTGTGGAGATCCCAGCGGCAGGAGAGTTGGTGTTCTACCCGCGTGCCAAGATTGCTTCGCTTTCCGATCTGCAAGAAGGCGTTCCGCTTTCATTTGACTACCCGCTTGCTGGCCAGAACTCTGAGTTGGTGAAATTGGGCAATCCTGCCAAGTTCGGCCTTGGTGATGACGCTGACATTGTGGCCTTCTCCACGAAGTGCACCCACATGGGGTGGCCAC
The DNA here is from genome assembly GCA_964196085.1 of uncultured Acidimicrobiia bacterium. Lineage (GTDB taxonomy): Bacteria > Actinomycetota > Acidimicrobiia > Spongiisociales > JAENVV01 > CAXMPE01. The sequence continues at coordinate 2,284 of CAXMSI010000169.1, forward strand.
TTGGAGGAACTTTCAAGAAGGAACTTTGCATCTGGGGTCCATGTCCTGGGCACCTCAGCACGTTCGATGCCTGCACGGGGGGGCAGTCGCCTTTGGGCCAAGCCTCACAGAACCTTCCGCAGGTGGTGTTGGCAATTGATGGAGATGACATATATGCAGAGGGTGTGCTCGGGCTGATCTACGGCTACCGGGACAATCTTCGAGATGGTGTTGCTGTGGAGGTATCGCTATGAGTACAGACACGCAGACGACAGTTCCGGTCCCTCCGGTAGACGCAGAGGTCTTTCACACGGCGTGTGAGTTTTGCCCCGTTGCTTGTCGCTACCGGGTTTTCCGTTGGCCGGTTGGTAGCGAAGGTGGAGCCGAAGCCTCTGAGAACGCCTTCGGCAAAAGCATTCCGGTAGGTATTGGCCAATGGGTATCGCCCAACATGCACAATGTCGTTGAGCACAACGGCCAAAAGATGAACGTAATTGTGCAGCCTGATCCCGATGCTGACGTTATGAACGTGGCCGGAGAGCATTCGATTCGCGGTGGAGTGCTGGCTCGGAAGCTTTACAACCCTGGAACACCCACCAAGGACCGACTCACCACGCCGTTGTTGCGGGTACGCGGTCAGCTCGTGCCTATCTCTTGGGATGCGGCTCTAGAGATCTTCGCTCGTGTGTCAGAGCATGTGATTGAGAAGCACACTGAACTGGCTTGGGGTGTGAAGGTCTACTCATACCAGTACTTCGAGAACACCTATGCCATCTCCAAGCTGGCGCTTGGTAGCATTGGAACCCCTAACTGGGCTCCTCATCATGCTCCTGCAGAGGGCGACGACACACCTGGGCTGTCGGACTGTGGTGTTGATGCATTCAACTCCGCCTACATTGACGATCAGGCTGCTGATGTGCTGTTGTTGGTTGGTACCGACCCATACGAGACGAAGACGGTTCGGTTCACTCAATGGATGCGCCATACTCCGATTGTCGATATCAACCCGCGGAAGGGCTTTACTGCTCGCTACGCGGAAGAGCACGGTGGTCTCCACCTTCAAGTCAAGCCTGGTTATGACACGGCGCTGATGAACGCGATTGCTCGCGAGATCATTGAGCAGGGATGGGAAGACACTGAGTTTATTGCTGATTATGTTGCCTCACGAGCCGAGATCGACGCTGAAGGCAAGTGGCGTCGGGTCAGGTTCGGGATGTCATTCGATCAGTACAAGGAGTACCTGTTCTCCAAGGACGAGTTCACTCCCGAAGGCGCCGAGGTGATAACAGGCGTCCCGGCTGACAAGATTCGGCGGGCCGCTGAGATGTTGGCTGCACCGAAGGAGGATGGCTCTCGCAAGAAGACGAGCGTTCGCTTTGAAAAGGGCCTCTACTGGTCGCATAACTACGAGAACACCGCGTCGATTGGAAGCCTTGGCGTCCTGATGGGTGCGTTGGGTAGGAGAGGTCGCACGACCTCTCGCCTCGGAGGTCACCAGCGAGGCGGCATGAAGGGTGGGTCATACCCGATAGACAAGAGCCCCCACGAGTTTGAGGGACACAAGCTGGAGATGGATACCGACCGCTACTTCATGGAGGGCAACACGCGCTTCATGTGGGTCATTGGCACCAACTGG
>CAXMSI010000170.1:0-276 GCA_964196085.1 uncultured Acidimicrobiia bacterium
CAGGCTCTCGGCGGAGCCAAGAACCACATGGTTGTTTTGCCTGATGCTGACATTGATGTAGCGGCCGATGCGGCAGTGTCAGCAGCTTATGGATCAGCCGGAGAGCGCTGCATGGCTATCTCCATTGTGGTCGCGGTTGGCGGTGTTGGAGACGAGCTCGTCTCAGCCATTGCCAACCGGATTCCTTCGATCAAGGTAGGCGACGGTACGGATGCAACGTCAGGGATGGGACCGCTCATCACTGGGGTCCACCGAGACTCGGTAGCAAACCACATC
>CAXMSI010000170.1:286-3891 GCA_964196085.1 uncultured Acidimicrobiia bacterium
CCGATGGTGCCATTGTGGTGGTGGATGGACGAGACGCTCCGATCGAAGGAGATGGATTCTTCCTGTCCCCAAGCCTGATCGACAACGTTCAACCCGGTATGGCTTGCTACGACGAAGAGATCTTTGGGCCGGTGCTGGGCGTTGTCAGGGTGGATACATACGAAGAAGCCCTCGAATTGATCAACAGCAATCAGTACGGCAACGGAACCGCAATCTTCACCCGAGACGGGGGAGCTGCTCGCCGATTCCAAATCGACGTCGAAGTGGGCATGGTGGGCATCAACGTGCCGATCCCGGTTCCGGTGGCGTCGTACTCGTTCGGGGGCTGGGGCGACTCGCTCTTCGGTGACACGCACATGTACGGGCCAGAAGGCATCAACTTCTTCACAAAAGCAAAGGTAATCACTACTAGGTGGCCAGACCCAGCGTCGAGTTCAATCGACCTCGGTTTCCCGCAGAGCACATAGGAGCACACCATGGACTTCGGAGTCGTATTCCAAACTGATCCACCAGCCCAAGCAGTGATTGATCTCACCGTGCAGGCCGAAGAAGCCGGCTTCAACTACGGGTGGGCGTTCGATAGTCATGTGTTGTGGCAAGAGCCGTATGTGATCTTTTCACAGATGCTTGCCAAGACAAAGAACATGACAGTGGGGCCAATGGTCACTAACCCTGGCACCCGCGACCTCACTGTCACCGCCAGCCATTTCGCGACACTGAATGAAATGTTCGGCGAGCGGACAGTGGTCGGTATTGGGCGCGGCGACTCTGCACTACGCGTCATTGGTAAGAAGCCGTGCCGTCTCGCTGAACTTGGTGAATCAATTGAGGTCATCAGAGCGCTGGCCCAGGGCGAGGCTGTTGAATACAACGGCGTTACGGTGCAGTTCCCGTGGGCTGAGAAGACTCGGGTACCAGTATGGGTCGCCGCATACGGACCGAAGACTCTTGCGATGACCGGACAGAAAGCAGACGGGTTCATCTTGCAACTGGCTGACCCGTATCTCACCAAGTACATGGTGGAAGCAGTCAAGACCGCTGCATCGGATGCTGGACGCAACCCCGATGACATCTACATCTGCGTGGCAGCCCCAGCTTACGTCGGAGACAACGTCGCTCACCAGCGGGACCAAGTGCGTTGGTTCGGCGGGATGGTCGGCAACCATGTGGCCGACATCGTGAACCGGTATGGGGCCGACGGTGGTGGCTTCGTTCCACCCGAACTCACGTCCTACATTGAGAATCGCAAAGGCTACGACTACGCAGAACACGGCAGTTCCGACAGTACCCACGTGGACTTCGTGACCGATCAACTCATCGACCGATTCTGCCTTCTAGGACCAGCCGAAAACCATATCGAGCGGTTGCAGGAGCTTCGTGAGCTTGGCGTCGACCAGTTCTCCATCTATCTGCAGCACGATGGCAAAGAGCAGACACTCAAGGCCTACGGAGAAACCATCATCCCTGCGATCAACGGGTAAGCCTTTCCGAAAGGGGCCTAGCCAAAAGGGCTGGGCCTTTTTCGTCGCGCTTCCTTTATCCAGGGAATGGGGCACCCGTCTATTAGATCTCTCCGGTCATTTGACAACCACTCTCGTCTCTAGTACTTTACCTATTAGTTAATTAACCACTAGGTTAAGGAGAGGGTGATGATTGCAGTTCTTGACGACGATCGGTTAGATCAAACGTTTGCGGCCTTGGCCAACTCGACTCGAAGGAGAATGCTGCATCGACTCAGCGAAGGGGCAGCAACAGTGAGCGAACTCGCTGCGCCTTTCGAGATGTCGCTGCCAGCAATCTCCAAGCACGTCCGTGTCCTAGAACAGGCAGGCCTCATCCGTCAAGGTAGGAAGGCCCAGTTCCGGCCATGCACCATCCAAGCCGCTCCCCTCAACGAAGTGGTGGAATGGACAGAACAGTACCGCCACATCTGGGAAGCCAGCTTTGACCGCCTCCACCGTTACATCAACGAAATTGAACAAGAGAAGGAAGACAAATGAGCGACACCAAATCAGTAGTGATCGAGGAGACCTTCGACACTTCGATCGAGAACATGTGGGCAATGTGGACCAACGGCGCACACTTCGCCAACTGGTACGGCCCGCAAGGATGCACGATCCCCGTAGCCGACATCGACGCGACCGTCGGTGGCAAACGCCGAGTGTCCATGGCCATGGAAACCCCAAATGGGCCAATGGAAATGTGGTTCGGCGGAGCTCACCTCGAGGTCTCTCCCGTGACTCGGTTGGTCTATACCGAGGTCATGACTGATCCAGAAGGCAACCCCATGCCGGCCTCTGCAATGGGAATGGAAGGCGACAAACCTTTCATGACCGAGGTAACAGTTGAACTTGAAGACTTGGGCGGCAGAACCAAGGTAACCATGACGCACGCCGGAGTCCCAGCCGGCTCCCCAGGCGAATTCGGCTGGCGCCAAGCCTTCGAAAAGCTGGTGACCTACATCGGCTAATTCGTTCAGCTTCCGATAGCCCAGAGGGGTCGACCGAAAGGTCGGCCCCTTGCCCATTTCCGGACCCGCCTGCGGGGGCTGGGCTTAGTTTCTAGCTCGTAGCTTGTACCCCGTAGTCGCCTTCCCAATCAGACACTGACTAGGTAAGCGCTACGAGTTCCAACATCTCTTTGTCAAAGTAGTCCAGTTTGCCGTCAGGCATCACGATGGCGCGATCGGGATTGAGCTCTTCTACGAAGTCGGTGTCATGGCTTACAAGCACAATCGTGCCGGTGTAGTCACGCAACGCCTCCAACAAAGCGTCTCTGGCCTGTGGGTCGAGGTTGTTGGTCGGCTCGTCGAGGAGCATGACATTTGGCTGTGCAAGGACGACCATCGCCAAGGCCAGCTTGGTCTTTTCCCCACCCGACAGCGTGCCAGCGTCCTGGTCGATCGTCTCGCCTAGCAGCATGCGTCCCAGCAGCGCTCGCAGCTCACCGTCAGGCAGCTCCGACACCTCACGCACATGGGAGTAGACCGTTTTACCCGAGCGAACCTGTTCGTGCTCTTGGGCGTAGTAGCCGAGTCTGGTCTTGTCGCCGATCTCAATTTCGCCAAGATCCTGATCCTCAACACCAGCAAGGATCCGCAAGAGGGTGGTCTTACCTGCGCCGTTGAGACCAATGATGATCATGGTCTCACCGCGTTCTAGGTACACATCGATATCGACGAACACCACGTTGTCGCCGAAGGCCTTTGCCAGCCCCTTGCCTTCCACCGGTGTGCGGTTGGAAGGGGGCGGCTGAGGGAAGGCCACTCGACCTCCGTGAGTTGGTCTTTCATTCGATCGACCCGAGTCTCCATGGACTTGGCCTTCTTGGCCATCTTCTCCGTGGAACCTCGGAACCGATTGATTGTCTTTTCGAGATCCGCAATCTTGCGGTCCTGGAGTACTCGCTCACGGACCCGCTGGTCGCGACGACGATCCCGTTCTTCGAGGAAGTGGCTGTAGTTGCCTCGGTACGGCTCAATTTTTCCGTTGTCGAGCGACAGCACCGACGTAATGGACTGGTCAAGTAGCGGAAGGTCATGGCTCACCACGAGCAGGCCGCCCTTGTACTGGGCGAGATACTCCATCAACCACGTCTTGGCGTCG
>CAXMSI010000171.1:0-3882 GCA_964196085.1 uncultured Acidimicrobiia bacterium
ACGCCTAGAGATTATTGCCAACTCCTGTCCAGGTGCCGGTGCCTGCGGCGGTATGTACACCGCCAACACCATGGCCTCAGCAATCGAGGCACTCGGAATGAGCTTGCCGTACAGCTCGTCGACTCCAGCGGAAGATGTTGGTAAGACGCTCGAATGCATTGCTGCCGGGAGTGCTATTCGCAAGCTCCTCGAATTGGACCTCAAGCCCAGTGACATCATGACAAGAGCCGCATTCGAGAATGCCCTCGTGGTTGCAATGGCTCTGGGCGGCTCCACCAACATGGTGTTGCACCTCATTGCGATGGCTCGCAGCGTTGATGTCGACCTCACAATGGATCAGATTGGCGAAACGTCGCGTCGCGTTCCCCTCCTTGCCGACCTCAAACCGTCGGGCAAGTTTGTGATGGAGGATGTTCACAAGATCGGGGGAGTCCCGGCCGTGATGAAGTATCTACTTGGCAAGGAGCTGATCGACGGTTCATGCATCACCGTTACTGGAAAGACTATCGCCGAAAACCTCGCGAAAGTCCCGGATCTTGTGGCGGACCAGAAGGTGGTTCATTCGTTGGATGATCCGATCAAGCCGTACGGTCATATCTCAATCCTTCGCGGAAACCTCGCTCCCGACGGAGCTGTTGGGAAGATCACCGGTAAACAGGGACTCTCATTTACGGGCCCGGCTCGGGTCTACGATTCAGAAGAGGACATGGTGGATGGCTTGGTAGCCGGCGAGATTACTGAGGGTGACGTGATCATCATCCGGTACGAAGGGCCGAAGGGTGGCCCTGGGATGCCCGAGATGCTCACCCCAACCTCTGCTTTAGCCGGAGCTGGATTCATCGACTCAGTGGCACTCATCACAGACGGTAGGTTCTCGGGCGGTAGCCACGGATTCATCGTGGGCCACGTGTGTCCAGAAGCCCAAGAAGGCGGCCCCCTCGCGATGGTCAACGATGGCGATATGGTGACGATTGACGATGAGTCAGGTGAAATCAATGTGGCCGTGTCAGAGTCCGAGATGGCGCAACGCACAGCTGCGTGGGTACAGCCTCCCTACAAGGCCTCAAGGGGCACGCTTTGGAAGTACATCAAGACGGTGAAGCCAGCATCTCAGGGTTGTGTCACCGACGAGTGAGACAGCACGAAAGAATCGCCCCACGACCGCGGCACTGCAGTTAGCCTGCCCGTATGGATATGTGCCCTTCTTGCGGAGCCTCAAACCCCCTCGGGGCCGAATGGTGCAATCAGTGCTTCGCTGCACTTCGCGATCTTAAACCGCAGGTTCCTGGTGTCTCGGCTATGTCTGTGAGCCAGACAGTCCGGTCAACGGTCGCCCCTGACGCTGTTCCCGGTGTTCGGCCACCGGCCACTCCCCCCGCCTCGCCTGTCGCAACTTGGACGTGCAAGACCTGCAGTGAGGTCGTTGCCATCAGCGTTGGGAGCTGCCCCTCATGTCTCACTTCGATCTATGAGAACTTCGGGGCCACACAGAACGAGCCACTACTGGACGAAAAGCAACTTGTGATAAAGGCGTTGGTCCCCGGCCGTGCTCACAGCATCCCGACCAGTCCGCTTGCAGGTGTAGTGGTCTTCATGGTCGTGTCTATGAGCTTGGTATTTGGGCTGATGATGGTGACAACTCCAGTTCGCTGGGCAGGGGTGTTTGTGGTCATCTGGGGCCTGGCTGTCTGGGCGTTCTCTATTTGGGATGCGAGACAGTCATATGTGTCGTCTCGTCTTCTCCTCCAACCCAGGGTCGCCATGGTTGTCGGCCTTATCCCGCTCATAGTGATTATTGGTGCTGTGCTGACCACGGTGAGGTCCTAGATGCTCCTCATCTCAGACGTCCACGCAGCATTCGACGCCATGCGGCGAGTTGGCCAATCGGGTGAGCCGCTGTTGGTGTTGGGAGACTTCCTCAACTTCATTGACTACCGCACCGGCGAAGGAATGGTTGCCGACATTGCTGGCCTTGACTTTGCGAGAACGATTGCTGAAGCAAGGAGGACAGGTGCCTCGGCCAGAGAGCTCTGGAACCAGTTCAGGCAAGATCAGCCAAACTTCCGTGCTGATATTTGGCAGGCCGCGGAGACTCAGTATGCCCAGGCGTCAATAGCCCTCGAAGGATTCACCTCATATGTCACATTTGGCAACGTCGACGAGAGAGGCATGCTCGAGGCGGCTCTGCCTTCGTCATCGAGATTTACCCATGGAGAGGTGCTCGACATTGAAGGATGGCGAGTCGGGATCGTAGGCGGAGGAGGACACAGCCCAGTGAGCGGAGAAGACGGTGAAGTTCTCCTGGAAGCGGGACTCGAGAAGCTTGGTCCGGTGGACGTCCTTTGCACCCACCTTGCCCCCTCGGTTCCGGCACTACATTTTGACGTAGTAACCGGAAGGCTAGATAGAAATTCTCCCGCTGTTCTGGCCTATGTCAAGGAGCATCAGCCCAAATACCACTTTTTCGGTGACATCCATCAGCCAAAGGCTACGAGTTGGGAAATTGGCAACACACTCAGTCGGAACGTCGGATATTTCAGAGCGACAGGGCGCCCAGTTCGGCTGCCTCCTAGGTAGCACTGACTACTATTGTCGGGAAGCAAGCGGAGGCTCGGGGTAGAAAGAGTGCTGTACCAATGACAAAGGGAATGATCGAAAGTATCGAGATTGATGCGACTGCCGACGAGGTGTACGCAGTTGCCCTCGACATTGCTGACTACCCCAACTGGGCCGATGCAGTGAAGTCGGTGGACGTCACTTCCGTTGATGAGAACGACGAGCCAAAAACCGCCACCTTTACCCTCGACGCCTTTGTGAAAGAGATCACGTACAGCTTGGTATACGACAATGTTCGACCAAGAACCATTTCTTGGCAAGTGGAGCCTGGCGGCGACGTCAAGCAGATGAACGGGTCCTACACCTTCGTAGAGAACCAAGGGAAAACCACCGTAACCTATGCCCTTGTAGCCGAACCCAACTTTCGGGTCCCGGGATTCATCCTCCGCCAAGGCCAGCGCCAGATTATCCAAACAGCGCTGCGTGGACTCAAGAAGCAGGTTGAGCAGTAGTGGCCGACCCGCTGCAGCCCGATGGGGTCTACAACCCTGACGGTTCGACCGTTGGCAAGATCACCCCAGTAGTCCGTCAAGCCGTGTTGGCCCTCCCGAACTTAGTGAAGTTGCTCTTTCGCTTGATGAAGGACAGCCGAGTGCCCTTGCGAGCAAAGGCCACCGTCGGTGCCACCTTCGTTTACTTCATTAGCCCGATTGACCTAATCCCAGATATAGTGCCTGTGATGGGCCAGGTAGATGACCTGCTCCTCATCGCCTTTGCCATCAACCGCATTGTGAAGGTGGCTGGTCCTGCCGTGGTGGAGGAGCATTGGGATGGAGATCAGAATGTGCTCGAGCTAATTCAGACGATCATCGACGTAGCCTCGAACCTGATTCCAGCCCCGATCCGCAAGACGCTAGACCGCCTCACTGGGTGAGACTCTCGATCGCTCTCAGCCAGCGACTCAACTCCCAGACTGTTCTGTACGCCCAACGAGCAGAACGCTTGGGTTTCGACGGCGTGTATGTATTTGATCATCTCGTTCCCCCCGCCGGATCAGATGGGGGAGCTTTGGCAGTGGAGGCGACCCTTGGAGCCGTCGCCGCCTCGGTCCCTCGGGTCTTGGTTGGGACCATGGTGCTCAATGTGACCCTCCGCTCACCTGCGACAACCCAACGCATTGCTCGGACCCTTACCGCGGTTGCTCCTAACAGAGGGGTCGTTGGCTTGGGCATGAGTGACTCTGTCTCTCGAGAAGCAATGGAGCAGTTCGGGTTCCCTTTCCTACCAGTCGCCCAGAGAACCGCCATTCTGGCCGCCACCATTGCA
>CAXMSI010000172.1:0-262 GCA_964196085.1 uncultured Acidimicrobiia bacterium
TGTAGAGATCGGCGAAGGTCAGGGTGATACTTGTATGCAGTTGTTTGCCGAGTTCTCGCCTGAGATTGTGAATGATATGACGGGCCGACCGCGGTTCGTGTTTGGGACGAAACATGCTGACTGACCCCCAGAAACAAGCAATAGAGACCCTCGAACGCTCTGGAGTAGTGGGAGTCCCCACTGACACGGTGTACGGCATTGCAGCGCGGCCATCATGCCCCGATGCAGTAGCCCGCCTCTTCATGCTCAAAGGTCGAGATCG
>CAXMSI010000172.1:295-3502 GCA_964196085.1 uncultured Acidimicrobiia bacterium
CAGCTTCTGAAATGGGCTGTTTTCTCGCCATTGGCCCTCGCGATTGCTGACGAGTTTTGGCCTGGCGACCTGACTCTTGTGCTGCCGTCGAAGGGCCTGCCGCCTGGGGTGGGCGATGCCAAGCGGCAGACCATTGGCGTCCGAATTCCTGATCATGATGGTCTACGCGAAGTGTTGTCTGAGTTGGGCCCAATCGCCGTAACGTCAGCCAACCTAAGTGGTGGGCCCGATGTGGTCGACGGTGCGGGCGCTGAGGCCGTATTCGGCACCGAGGTGGACTTCTACCTACCTGGAGAATGCCACGGTGGTACCGGCTCAACTGTTCTTGATCTCAGCGGCGAGGAACCCAAGATCCTCCGGCAAGGGAACTTAGACATCCGGCCATACCTCTAGCCCGACCTTGGCCAACAGCAAGAAGGCTGGCTTAACTATCCCCGGGTTGAGCAAGGTATTTCAGGTCTACGTCAGGGAAGGAACCTCGGCCGAAGAACAGCTTTGCAGCGAACCTGCGGCCCAGTGAAGTACGCAGCACCCACATGCCTAGGTTCACTAGCGCATTGGATCGGGCGATCTCGAGCACGCGGCGTAGGATCAACCGTGTTGAGAATCGGCCACGAAAGTGCTCGCCGTTGTAGCGGAGATAAGCGTTGGGTTCATCGTTCAGGAGTCGCCCGATGATTACATCTGCGGCGAGTCTCGACAAGCGCAAACACGGATCTAAACCTCCAGCAGTGAGCGGCGATACCGCTCCCGCTGCGTCGCCAACAGCCAGGCCGTACTCGTTGGATATGTTGCGAAGGATCCCACCTACTGGAATCCTGCCACCTCTCCGCTCGATGATTGGAGCAGCTTCGTCAATCATGAGCTGCTTCTCATAGTTGCGGAGCTGTTCGGCCGGCTTGTATTTTTTGCCGGCTCCGGCAACGCCGATGTGACACTCATGGCCATCGTCCACGACCCATGCCAGGTAACCCGGTGCGAGCTTCGCATCGACTGTTAGGTCGAAGTGGGGTTCTGCCTCATGGAGGGCCGAAGGCCGCACAGTTTCAGCACCGACAATCCATCTTGTGTTTTCCTCCAAGCCGAGGGCCGGAGCCACACGAGAAGTGGCACCGTCTGCTGCCACGACATATCGGGCCTGCAGGCTGAGCGAGTCACCGGCCCGTTTCAGATGGAGGGTCACCACTGCTGGCCCCAACTCCAACCCAGTGAACGAGGTCATGGGAAGCCAAGTGGCTCCGGCCGCCTGAGCCCGGTTGAGGAGAGCGCTGTAGAGCACTCCCATCTTTCCGACTCGGAACTCGCCTCTAGGAGCCTCAAGCGGTAGCACCTTGCCCGACGGCGACTTGAGCACAACGTGGCGGATCGGGTCACCGAGGCCCTCCTCGGGTAGGTCGAACTCAGCGAATGTCCGGCGGACGAAGATTCCGGTGGTGTGGATCTTCTCGAAGAGTGTTGCCTTGCGGTCGATAAGGACCACGTCAAGACCAGCTTCAGCGAGTAGACGAGCCGTCTCTAGCCCTGCGAGGCCTGCGCCAACAATGGCGACATCACATTGATTCATGGGAAAGTAAACGCATTAGCCGTTCGGTTCGTTCCTAGCCTTGCGGAGGTACCACGAGTCGTAGGCCTTCTCGAACCCGAGCTCCCCGTAGATGCTTAGGGCTGCACTGTTGTCAGCTTCAACTTGGATCGCAGTCGTCTTTGTGCCTTGCCGGTGAGCCCATGCCATGAGGGCTTGGGTGATCGCCCGCCCGTGGCCTTGCCTGCGGTGATCGGGAGCTGTGGCCACGTTTGAGATCGCTGCCACATCAGCGTAGTTGTGGGCCATACCGACTGACACCACTTGGGAACCAACCAGAGCAAAGGCCAACCCCAAACCACCAGCGCACTGCTGGTAGGACTCGAGGTAGAGCGATAGTCGGTAGCCCGGCTTCGCGGTGAACAGCATCCAGTATCGAATGACACTTTCAAGATCCTGTTCATCAGAGAGCACGATGTGACCGGGGGAGGAGGTGGCCTCGGTCGGCAATGTGTACACAGGTGTAGGGCCCTCCTCCACATACCCTGCTGCTCTGAGCTCGGCGTCGAGGGTTGGGGCGCTGCTGATCTTGAAGACAGTATCTTGGCCGAGTGAACCGTACTTCTTCTCGGCGGTGGCAATGTTTCGGGCCGAGACACCGCGACCGTAGGCCCACACGGCATTGACTCGCCTATGGGGTAGGGCTGAGGTTCTCAGTAGCGAGTGTGCGCTCAGCTGTTGGCCCTGGGCAGGGAAGCTCGCAGCCATGATTGGCTCCATGGCACTGGCAGAGAGGAGGCCAACGGTGGATTGCGGTTCGGTCTGATCTGGCATAAGAGTCCACACGGTAACGAATTCCGTGACGCTTCAGAAGGATGAGTTGTGAGGTTGCGTCTACGAAGTGAGCACAACGCCCGTGTATGCGAGCGTGGCAATGAGCGTCCACGACAGCATGCCAACGAGCACTGGCTTAAATCCGAGGGTTCTGAGGCGTCTGAGTTGGACTCCTAACCCGAGCCCGACCATGGCGACAGTAAGCAGAACGGAGTCGATGAACTTGATGCCGTCAAGGGTGGCCTCCGAGAGCCATCCGGTCGAGCGGAGCACAACAGCGACCAGAAACAGCAGGACGAACGTTGGAACGAGGGGAGGTCGGGCGGTGCCGGTTGGCTGCGCTGTTCTCCGCCTTCTCATCGCCATCCCAGCGACGATTGGAGCGAGGAGGGCGACCCGGGTGAGCTTCACAACAATTGCTGCTGCAGACGCTTCTTCGCCTCCGGTTGCAGCAGTCGCCACAACTTGTGCCACATCATGGACGCTAGCCCCTACCCACGAGCCAAAGGCCGCTCCTTTAAGGTCGAGAAATCCTGCGAGTATTGGCAGAAGGACAATGGCGAGCGAGCCGAACAAGGTCACCATGCCAACTGCGTATGCCACTTCCTCTTCTTCAGCCTCCACTACACCGTCCATCGCCGCAACCGCACTGGCACCACAAATCGAGAAGCCAGTTGCCACCAAGATTGAGAGGTTGTCTGACAGGCCAACACGCTTACCAATCCACCAGGTAGCGAAAAATGCAGTTGTGGTGACTACCCCAACAATCGCCATTCCCTGGACTCCGATGTCAAACAACTCGCCGAGGCTCAGGCGGAAGCCGAGCAAGATGACGCCAAGCCTCAGGAAGT
>CAXMSI010000172.1:3512-3881 GCA_964196085.1 uncultured Acidimicrobiia bacterium
ATGCCAAGGCCCACCCCAATTACGAGCGAAGAGGTTGTGCCAAGTACCTCGTGGATGACGAACGCAATTGCGGCCAGCACCCCGACGCCACCGAGGCCCGGTATCGGGTTATTTTTTGCAGGCGAGGGTTGCATCGACGACAAGCGTAGTGGCTTCGATTAGGGGTGCTGGCAGGAGAGCGGTTCTCCTAGGAGCGACCGACTGACAGCTTCGCCAGCGCTTCGTGGAGAACAGTCTCCTGTTCAAACAGGTGGTGTTCAGGCGTTGCAGAAGCGACGATGGTCATTGGCTCTTTGAAGTAGAACCCGAGCCATTCAATGACTCCTGTCTGGCCGGCTCGGGCTGCTGCGTCCATGAACAGAGCGAGGT
>CAXMSI010000173.1:0-3872 GCA_964196085.1 uncultured Acidimicrobiia bacterium
TGGTGTATGTGGATCTACCTGACGTCGACGCCGACTTCGAAAAAGGCGATCAGATCGCGGAGGTAGAGTCGACCAAGTCAGTCGCCGACATCTACGCTCCCGTGACAGGCACTGTCACCGCCGTGAATGAGGACCTCGACGAGACGCCCGAGCAGGTCAACACTGATTCCTACGGGAACGGTTGGTTCCTAGAGTTGACCCTCAATGACCCTGAAGAGTTCGACTCGCTGCTTTCAGCTGAGGCCTACATTGCTCAAGTAACCGAGTGATTCGGTAGCGGTTGCAGCGGCAACCCTATGAGGTAGAGCTTCTCACCCAAGGAAAGCTCACGCTCTGGTGTCTCTATGTTCCGTTGAGGGTTTGGGGTGGTAGCCTGTTGGAATGCGATGCCCTACGTGCCATAAAGAACTCCCCGCTGGAGTAACTTCGTGCCCAACTTGCGCGACTGTGGACTCCGAACCGACCGTTGTCTACCTACCCGACGCAGAGCTCGCCGAGCCGTCGAGAGGTGGGGACATAGCTGAGCTAAGTGGGTTCGCTCTCACCGTTGAGCGCGGACCTCGAGCTGGTATGACGTTCCTCCTCAAAAGGGCCATTACGACCCTTGGTCGAGACCCAGACTCTGACATCTTCTTGAATGATGTCACGGTTTCTCGTCACCACTGTCGCATCTCGTTTACCGAAGGTGGCTTAACTCTCGCAGACTCCGGGTCCACCAATGGCACATATCTAAATGGTGACCGTATCGATGAAATCGCCCTGACCGTCGGAGACAGGGTGTTCGTGGGCAAGTTCCACATGGCAGTGACCAGGGGCAATGTCTAGCACCACCGTTGGGATCGGTGAGCTGGTTGAGACCTTGCGGGAAGAGTTCCCACGGATCACTATCTCAAAGATCCGATTCCTTGAATCTAAAGCTCTGATAGTTCCCTCCCGGACAAACTCGGGGTACCGCCGATTTTCAGAAGAACTTGTCGCGAGGATCCGTGAAATTCTGCGCTTGCAGCGCGATGAGTACCTGCCTCTTGAAGTGATTGCTAAGCGTATGGAACGCTGGCTACCGACGCAAAGCGTCAAGCCAGCGTCTGCTGCCGGGCCCTTCACCGTGGCTGAACTCGCCCGTGCCGCCGAAGTGAATGCATGGCTTGTTGAGGAGCTCACGCGACACGGGGTGCTGAGAGAAGGAGCCGACGGCTACCCAACAGCTTCACTGGCCATCGTCGAACAGGCATCGAGGGTGCTTGAGCTGGGCCTCGAGCCTCGACATCTGCGCAGTGTGCGTACAGTTGCTGCTTCACTCGCAGATTCGCTCAGGGGACGTTCTGAGGCGCTCTCTCGATCGCGGCGGAACTCGGCCCCAGTCGAACTGTCTTCCCTGCTTAGCTCGGCTGTGGCGGCCCTGTCTGGTCTCAACACAGCGGTCGCAGCCGACGAAATCGATCGACTTTCTCCCTCATGATGCGACGCTCAAGCATCATCATGGCGACATTGCTGGTCGCTCTCTTCGGTGTTGCAGCTCCAGGCGCAGCCACCCCAATCCATCTGCCGATAGGCCTATCAGCGGTTGGAGAGGCCCCGGCGGTAACTGCTGAGGCTTGGATTCTGTTCGACGACACCTTCCAGGTGGTTCTAGCTGAGTTGAATCCAGACGAGCAACGCCCTATGGCGTCGACAACGAAGATCATGACCGGCATCTTGGCGGTCGAAAACGGCAACATGGACGACCTTGTTTCCGTCTCGCAAAAGGCGGTCGATGTTGGCGAAGCCGAAATAAACCTTGAAGCTGGTGAGCAACTCACCCTGCGGCAGTTGACTGGGGCCCTCATGGTCCGATCCGCAAACGATGCCGCTATTGCGGTTGGAGAGCACATCGCCGGTTCGCTTCCAGCCTTCATAGATCTCATGAACGCAAGAGCGCAAGAGTTGGGCCTCAGCAACACCCACTTCGTGAACCCCCACGGGCTTGATGCAACCGGCCACTACACATCAGCTCGAGACTTGTTGGAGATGGCGCGGCACGGTATGGGGCTTGAACAGTTCGCTGTCTTCGCTCAGACCGAATCGGTCACAATTCCAAACGCATCAGACGGATCGCCCAGAACGGCATCGTCAACCAATCATATGTTGCAAGACTACCCGGGCGCAATCGGCGTCAAGACCGGATATACCGATGCTGCGAAACTGGTCCTGGTTAGCGCTGCCGAGCGCGACGGGCGGAGGCTCTACGCTGTGGTGATGGGATCAGATCAACACTTTGCTGACGCTTCTGCGTTGCTCGATTACGGCTTCGACAATTTCAGGTTGATGTCAGTGATGACCGCAGGCTCCACTCACGAAGGATATGAAGGCATCGCAGAGATCCCCGAACGGGTTGACGCTCCTACGGGACCGCTTCCTGTGGTACCTTCGGTCGTCGAGTACGCCGTATTTCCTTTTGTGGAGGGCGGTCGTGCATTTCTGATAACGACGGCTGATGGCGTTGAAGTTGAGCGGGTTCTCGTCCAACCCGCTGCGTCGGAACCGCTTCCGACGCTCGGGGAAGCGCTCGGTTGGCTTCTAGGGTTCTTCAGATGAGCCAGCCCTTTGACGTCCTGCTGCGTCGTAACCAAATAGCCGAACGGGTAGCGGAGCTCGGAAGAGAAATCTCTGAGCAGTACGCTGGACGGAGCCCTGTGATGATCATGGTACTTCACGGGGCACTTCCATTCCTGGCCGATCTCGTCAGAGCAACATCCTTGGACCTTGAAGTGGATGCAATCGCCCTGACACGCTTCGACTCAGGGGCCACGGTCAACCTGTCGCTTAGTCCCGCAACGCAGCTCGAGGGAAGAGACGTGATCATCGTGGAGGACATTGTTGACACGGGTCTTACGCTTAGGAGTATCCGCGCCCACCTCGAGGCGCAACTGCCATCAAGTGTGACCACAGCCACGCTCCTCAATAAGGCGACCCGGAGGCTCGTGGACGTACCAGTCGAGTTTGTCGGGTTCACGATTGGGGATGAGTTCGTAGTTGGCTTCGGGATGGATTGGGAGCACCGTTTCCGTAACCTGCCTGACATTTGGAACATTCTTGATCTTGAGGCATTTGCAGCCAACCCTACGGCCCTCGAGCTAACGTCTCGCCCAGATAGTGATAGGGTCTAGTTATGAGTGATCTTGTTCGTGTTGAGTTGTCCGGGATCCGGATTCAGTTGCCGTCTCAGTCACCAGTGATGCTGTTGCGCGAAGCTGATGGCACCATACACGTCCCAATTTGGATTGGTCCGGTGGAAGCAGCATCGATAGCTTCAGCCCTCGAAGGTGTTGAGCCGGAGCGGCCGATGACTCACGATCTGCTCGTAGACGTGCTTGGCGCCCTCGACGCTGAGTTGGTCCGGGTGACCATCACTGACGTGCAGCAGGCAGTGTTTTTCGCCGAGTTGCATATCAGGAACGACAGGGGAGAGTCCGAAGTGTCCTGCCGGCCATCTGACGCCATTGCCATCGCAACTCGACTCGGGGCCCCTCTGTTTGTTTCGAGAAAGGTAATGGATCAAGCGGGGATTGAGTTGCACGATGAATCCAACGAAGACGAAATTGAGCAGTTCAAGGAATTCCTCGATGGACTCTCTCCTGATGACTTCGCAAGTGGCGGAGATTCTTAGCCCGACCAAAGATCGTTGACTTGTTGCCCAGTCCTCCGTAACTTTCCAATCGAGGAAATTACGGGCGTGTAACCTATACTCAGGAGCACTTATGACTACTAAAGGCTTTAGAGCACCACAGGTATGCAACTTGGTGGGCATCACCTACCGACAGTTGGACTATTGGGCGCGCACAGGCTTGATCACACCGTCGCTTCAGGAAGCCAGCGGTTCGGGGTCACAACGT
>CAXMSI010000174.1:0-341 GCA_964196085.1 uncultured Acidimicrobiia bacterium
GGTCGACCATCCTCTTGGCCTCATGGGGACCCAATCCGCCTCGCTCAACGCCCTCGCCGCTGAGGTATTCGGTGAGGCGGGTGAATCGATGTTCCTGCTCAGCGGTCCACGTCGTATCAAGCCAGTCGGCTATCAAGCGGAGTCTTTCCAGGTCGGTCACCCCGGAATCGTAGTCCGAACTGCTCCCGGCCGCATGTTTCACGTGAAACACAGATCGGACAACAGACGGGCGCCGCTTCTGGTCCGTCAGCGACCGCAGTGAGCGATCTGTTCTCTATGGTCTGCAAGCGGGAGTTGGGGAGCGACCGTGTTTCACGTGGAACATAGGAGCGGAGCACGAG
>CAXMSI010000174.1:351-3866 GCA_964196085.1 uncultured Acidimicrobiia bacterium
GGGCCCCGTAAGGCCCTTTTCTTCATCACGTTGGGGGTATGTCAGGCTTCGTAGGCCAGTACCACTGCCCTGCGAGGGTCCTCGCCTTCGGAGAACGAGCGTACCTTCTCGATCTCAGCGACCGCGTCATGGATGACCTTGCGGTCAGCTGCGTTCATCGCTTCAAGCATGATCTCGTTCTCATCCTCAATGACCTGCGCCGCTAGCTTGCCGGTATAGATCTTGAGGGCCTCGCGTCTGCGTTCCGCGTATCCCGCTATGTCGATCCTCATCCGGGGGGCACCGTACGTCTTGCGCTGCACCACAGTTCGGGTGAGTTCAAGCACCGAGTACATGACGGATCCTTTTGATCCGACAAGGGCTTCCGTCTGTTCGCCGGCGACGTCCAGGTAGAGGACTCCATCGTCGATACGGGTGGTCACTTCGCCCTCAAGGCCGAAAGCGTCAAGCAGGCCGGTCAGAAAACCAGCAGCTACCTTTGCCTGTTCCTCGATTGGGGCGGCTTCTGGGCGGTCGTCGCGCTGCACCTTTTCCCTATCTCCCTTGGACTGCGCCGGCTTCGACTTCGAACCGGACGTGTTCTGCTTCTTCTGCTGTTGCTGGGGTTTCGGCTTGTTGCCGCCTCCACCGCTGCTCCCACTCTTGTTGCCTTGCTGTGAAGACTGGTTGTCTGACCCCTGTCCTCCCTTGCCACGGCCACGGCTACGCCGGCGGCGGTTCGGGGCTTTCGTCACCTTGACGATGGCATCCTTGCCCCCCATCCCCAGGATGCTCGCTTTGGGCTCCTGGATGATCTCTATCTGAGCGTCTTCTTTGTTCGTCAGACCAAGTTCTCCCATGGCCACGTCAACAGCCAGAGCAACGGTCTTTCCTTGTACTTCAACCCAATCCATCGGGCTACTTCTTTCTTCTGCGGTTGCGCTTCTTGCTTGCGTTGGGCGATGGGCCAATTCCATTCGGGGGCATATCCGTAGGATCCGGATCGTCATCCGCCGAGGACTCGGCCTTTCCGCTGGACCCTCCACCATCTCCCAACCGAAGAATGAAGGCTTGCTGTCCGACACGGAAAAGGTTGGAGGTAGCGAAGTAGAGACCGAGGCCGGCAACGAAGTTCCATGTAATGAAACCGAATACGAACGGCATGATCTTCATGGCGTTCTGCATTCCCGCCATCTGACTGTTCTGCTGGGACGTGTCGTCCGGTCGCTTTCTGCTCGTCTGGACTTGCTGGTAAAATCCGGCAGCTACGATAACGGCGATCATCACGAGGTAGGGGAGCGAGCCGACGATATCGCCGACATCAACCGCCTGGGCTGGCCGGACCAACAGGTTCATCCCAAGAAAACGTACGTGCTCGAACGTACTCGATGCAATGTCCACACCGGGTAAGAGCGTTCCTGTGGGCTCGCCGTCCTTGAAGACGTAGAGGGCCTCGTTCGCGTCCGCAAGCACCATCGCAAGCGTGGAATCGGCTGGAATGCCATGGCCCTGCCAGAGAACCCGGTAGAGGGCGAACCAAATCGGCATCTGTACCAGAAGAGGGAGACATCCCGCTGCGGGATTCACGCCCTTCTCCTTGTAGAGCTCCATGAGGTGTTTGTTCAGCTCCTCCTTGTCGCCCTTGTGCTCCTTCTGAAGCCTCTTCACCTCTGGCTGGATCTCCTGCATTCCCTTCATCGAGCGGGTTTGCTTCACTGTTAGCGGGAACAGCAAGAGGCTGACCGTCAGTGTGAGCAGGATGATCGCAATTCCATATTCTGGAATAACATCGTAAAAGAAGGAGAGCAATGAGCCAAGCAGACTCAACAACCACTCCCATGGGGCAAAGCTCACGAGGGACTCCCTTGCATCGGATGGTTCGGGGCGGCATCGGCTCCAGGGACGGGATCAAAGCCTCCCTCATGGAAAGGTTGACAACGGCCGATTCGCTTGATGCCGAGCCATGAGCCCCTCATCGCGCCGTGGACCTCGATGGCCTCATAGGTATATCGGGAACAGGTGGGATGGAAACGACACTTGGCTCCAACAAGCGGAGAGAGGATCCTTTGATAGGCGCGGATCAGACCGAGCATCACGATCGCAACGGGGTTACGTCTCGCTGTCACAATCGCGCCCTCTTCCTTGCTGCCTTCATGCGGTTCGCCTCGACCGCTCCGTCGAGCCACGACACGAGCGTAGTGAACTCTGCATTGAGGACATCCGCTGAAGTAATCACGATGTATGTGGTGCCTGGTTCAAGGGGAACGCTGCGCATGGCCTCACGCACACGACGCTTTGCTCTATTGCGATGGACAGCATTTCCTACCTTCTTCCCGGCTACGAAGCCAACCTGCGGTGGTCCCGGAACTCCTTCGTCCTGGAGAACCAGAACGCCTCCTCGTGAACTTCGTGCTCCAGATCGATAGAGCGATGAGAATCGTGAGGCGGATCGAAGCGAGACGAACTCTTGGCGCTTAGGCAGAGAGTTCGTGACGGCCCTTGGTGCGCCGACGTTTCACCGTCGCCCGGCCTGCGCGTGTGCGCATACGGGATCGGAACCCGTGTTTGCGCTTACGGCGACGATTGTTCGGCTGATACGTGCGTTTCATGTGAGGTACCCCTGTTTGGGCGAAGTGACAGTGTCCGTACCGATGACGGAACAGCAACATTCTAGGTCACAAACCCGAGAAACCGTCACCCTCTCGGTAGCACGCGAAAACTCTTGACCGCTCGCGAAACACAGTACAAGGCCTTATCGGGCAAACCCTTGCTCCTTCGGCGCTCGATCCGTGACGGAGAGAACCTCACAAGCCTTGGTATCACTGGGCAAACGTCCGATCGGCGAGTGAACCACCCTGCCACGTTGTTGCGGTTTTACCACTCTTGTAGTGGCGCGACAGGCGTCTATACAGTGGCATTCGCTCTTACGGGCGGGTGTCCGCTCTTCCCCGAGGAGTTGCAGTCGTGGGCTCGGCTTGCCGTACCCATGATGGCATTTCTCCACACGCTGTGGATAGATGTGTGGACAGATTTCTTGGGTAATTTGCGCTGAAAGGGACGAAAAGAGTGAGTGCCATCACAACGCCTCCTGGGTCGGTGGATTCGAAGATCGAACTGTTCCATAGTCGCCTTCGAGATGTCATCGGGCCAGCAAAATGGGAGACATGGATCAAGCCTCTGTCGGTGACCCACAACAGTGGGTCACTCATCCTCGAGGCCCCGAACCATTTCAATGCGACGTGGGTCCAGGACAACTACACCCACCAGATCAACGAGATCTCTTCGTCTGTATGGCCGCAACCCTTCGACGTATCTGTCACGGTCTCTCCCGAGCCAGCACAGGACCCGGCAGATGTCGAACGCGGTCCTTACCAGTCGACCCTTGACGATCATGCAAGACAACGTATCGATGTCCCGCCTGCCCAGAAGGACACCTCGAACCTGCTTGCTCGTTATTCCTTCGATAACTTCGTCGTTGGACCATCCAACCGCTTCGCCCATGCCGCAGCACAGGCCGTTGCTGAACAACCGGGTCG
>CAXMSI010000175.1:0-3837 GCA_964196085.1 uncultured Acidimicrobiia bacterium
AGCAACTGCCTCAATGCCCAATTGTTGTGATACCCGCCACAACAAAGCATTACGAAAATCGTCCTCTGGCATTCGGTGATCCCACAGTTCGATGTAGAGGTTGCTCCCAAAGATCGTCAAGAGTTTCTCTGCCTCGCGCAATGCTCGAGCAGGGTTTCGTTGTTGTGCCGCCCTCGGTACCGCGCCCTGCCAACACCCCGTTAGAGCAATGACATTTCCCCTTTTTGCTGTCTCCGTGAGATCCTTCCATGTGTAGATCTGGGCTTTAGACACCAGATGACCGATGTCGGCGTACCCCTCGGGACCTTTTGCTAGCAGCACAAGATGGTTTCCCTCTTGTGGCTGGGTTGGCTTGGTGCCATGCATTTGCTTGGACCTACCTCGGCGATCCACCTTCGATCCGCCCTTTTTCCTCGCCCAATTGACCTGGTCATAGGCTTCGGCCCGTTCAAATGGGTCTTCATCGTCGACAGCGTCAGCGACGATAATTTCCGTGCCGTACACAGTGGGTATCCCAAATTCCTTGGCCGCAGTGGATATGTAGACAGCGCCATAGAAGCCGTGGTGATCGGTAACAGCGAGGGCCGAATATCCAAGTTCGGCAGCGCGAGAAACCAACTCGTGCGGGTGAGATGCCCCATCAAGGAAGCTGAAATTTGTGTGGCAATGCAGCTCAGCGTATCGGACCATGGATCGATACTAGTCGAACATATGTTCGAGACATCTCTGATCAACCCCTGCACTACAATCGTTGCAGGAGGTCCCCATGCGACTCGGATTGATCATCGGCCTGCACAGCGTCGACAGGCACCCGCCCAACAAAGGCTGGACACACATCATCGAGCAAGTACTGCTCGCCGAAAAGGCGGGCTTGGACATTGTCGTGTTCGAAGATGCTTTGCTCTATAAAGGCGACGACCAATCAGCAGGTGTCTGGGAGGCTATGGCCATTGCCTCGGCCATCGCTGCTTCCACATCCACGATTGAGTTCGGTCCATCGGTTACCAACTCCCCGTATCGATCCCCGGCCCATCTAGCGAAGATTGCAGAAACAATCGACGAGATCTCCCACGGGCGGTTCATTCTTGGTCTTGGTGCCGGCAATACAGCCGATTCAGACTACGACGCCTTTGGGTTCGCTACCGACCGACGTTACTCGCGTTTCGCCGAGGCGATTTCCATCATTCACCCCCTCCTCAAGACCGGACGTGCTGACGTTGCTGGAGAGTTCTATTTCGCCCATGACAGCGAACTTGTGATGCGCGGCCCTCGGCCCAGTGGCCCGCCTATTGTTATCGCCGGCTCGGGGCCCAAAATGTTGTCACTTACCGCCAGATACGCTGATGGCTGGAACTGGTGGACAGCAGAACCTGCAGCCCCCAGCGCTGGATTGTCTCAGCTTGTTGTCGATTTGGATGGCGCTTGCCAATCCACTGGCAGGGACCCTGACGACCTGCAGCGCTCCTTAGATGTCTACAGCGTTGACCCACTGAACCTCTATTCGGGTGAGCCGGGGCCCGGAGCACCACTCGGTGGAAGTTCCAGCGAGATCGCCCAAGCCCTCTCCACCTACGCTGCGCTGGGATTCGACGAGCTCAGATGCGACCTCGTTACAGAACCGACCCAGGAGTCAGCACTCGCTGCAATCCAAGCTCTCTCGAACGTCGCCGCCCTGATGTAGTCTGCTAGACGTGTCCAGGCGGGTTTTTGATGGCGTCTAACGCCTTTGCCCGGTTCTCTACCACTTCGGTCGCTATCTGCTCAAAGCTGTCCATGAGCCAAAGGTGCGCGGCTTCGCCATCCCTAAAATCAGCCTCAGCCATGCCTTGAATACGGCCTTGATCAGCCAATTGCTTGAGCTGTTTGTAGTTGCTTCGAGGCTCCATGTTGTAGACACCCAGAGTCTTGCCGCCGGCTTTGTTGAGGATCGAAAACACTGGTACGTCACTCGGTCCGTCGGCTATGTAGACCATGTTTCGAAGAGGGACTCGACGTTGGTCCTCTGTCATACGGGCATTGACGTCAAGCTGAGGATTGACATTTACGCCCTTATTGATTTCGAAAATGGCGCGAGTCTTGGTGGTATTTCCAATGAAGGCCCCGACATGCCGAACCCGGGCAGCGGTTTGGTCACCAAGATTGAGCCTGTTCACATAGCCCTGTCCAGCAACGTGCTCGACAAAAGAACTCGCCCAAACCCCGTCTAGATGCTTGTAGATCGAGCTTCCTTCGATCATGGGGAGCAGCCCTGTAGAAACGACATAGTGCTCAACAGTGATGTTCTCCTTTACGAACGCAGGCACGCTTCGAGCTCGCTCTCGGACCGCTTCGAAGAAGTCTGGGATCCCAGGCACGGGTACGAGTTCCCTACCCAACTCGCGAAGCTTCTTGTTTGTCAGACCCTTGAACACGCCTGCTTCGGCATACTCGAGGATGTGCAAGAGGTATGCCATGTCCCTAGCGAGTACTTCGCCACGTTCCGCGTGAAACTCGACAAGCCCGTCGACCTCACCCCAAAACTCACTGGGATCAATCCCGTAGAGATCGAAAAGCGGCCCCTGCATGTTGTCGGGAATCAGGGTCCGATCGAAGTCCCAAACGAAGGCAACAACGTTCTGTGTGTAGAGCGGTGGCGGCATAGAGGCAGAGTACCGGAGAACTACTCGGGAGTCACGGAGGCGTTAAGGACTCGGGCTCACGATCTCGACGTGCACTGCGTTCTGGGTGTGCAAGAGCAAGTAGGCATCAAGGTGTTTCGTAAGCTCCAAAGGCTATCTCACCAGCTTCTTCCCACCACGGTTGCAGGGTGCAGGGGGCCGCTCGGAGTTCGGAGTGCACACCGCCCAGCGCATCAACCGGGGTAAGGATGGTCACCGACCAGTCCCTCGACGCAAGACCGATGATCGCTTCTCTCATGAGCAGCGGGCTTGTAGGAGCGTCAATAACGATTTCCACTGAACGGGTCTCCAACACCATGACACAAAGCAGCCCACTTATTGAACTGTCCATGGCCCGGTCGAGAATCGCCCCCAGCGCTATCGGCCGCGGTGCCGCTCCGGCGGCTCGGTATCCGACCATCGCAGCGTCCAATACCCGCTCTGCTTCGGTCCAGTCTGGTTGAAAAGCGATCGCCATGAATACTCCCGTTGGGTACTTACACGATTGTAGTTCTCACGAGCATCTCGCGTTGGCAATGCAAGTTTCCCAACCAACTAGCACCGTTGTAGTGGTCGAACGACCGGCGCAGCGGTCCGTGCTAGACGTTCCTTATATGCTGGTGGACCATCGACACAACCGTCCCACCTTGACCAACAGCACTTGCAACCCTACGCACCACGCCTTGACGTACATCGCCCACAGCAAAAATACCGGGGACACTCGTTTCTAACATGAACGGATCCCTCTTTTCAGTCCACCCCTTCGGCTTGCTCCCAACCGACACTAGATCAACTCCTGTGAGCACGAATCCAGCCCCATTTCGCGTAACCACATCACCCAAGAACTCAGTGTGGGGTTTAGCTCCAATAAAGAGGAAAAGCGCGCCCGCCTCGACCATTTCACTCGCACCCGTTTCGGCGTTCGTGATCTCGAGGCTCTCCAGTTGCTTTTCGCCCCTCACTTCGGTGACCGAGGTGTTGAACCTAACGTCGATGTTCTTGGTCGACTCAATCTGCTCTATCAAGTACTGGGACATGTTCTTCAGCCCAGAACCTCTTACCAACATGGTGACCTGACTGGCAAAGCGCGAAAAATGCATGGCAGCCTGCCCCGCACTGTTGGCCCCACCTACCACGAACATGGGTTGACCCGCGAAGTTGGCGGCTTCTGTCATGGCAG
>CAXMSI010000176.1:0-3438 GCA_964196085.1 uncultured Acidimicrobiia bacterium
GCCATATGACCTTCTGGTGACGGTCCCGGTTTGCATGGGCGCAGGATTTGTTGGTGCTGCTGGCATCGCTGACGAACTCAACCACGTGAAGGTTGACCCTGAGACATTTGTCTCGGCGGACTACCCCAACCTGTTCGCCCTTGGTGATGCTGCCGCTCTGCCAACCTCGAAGGCTGGCTCAGTTGTCCACTTCGCCATGGATACCTTCATCCCCAACTTTGTGAGGCACGTTGCTGGGAAAGAAATGATCGAGAAGTTCGATGGGCACGCCAACTGCTACATCGAGACTGGGCATGAAAAGGCCATGCTCATTGACTTCAACTACACCACCGAGCCACTCCCTGGCAAGTATCCCGTTGCTGGTGTGGGGCCGTTCAAGCTTCTGGCAGAAAGCACCGTCAACCACTGGGGCAAACTTGCATTCAGATGGATGTATTGGAACTTGCTGCTGAAGGGTCGCCCGATTCCGGTATCAGCCGAGATGAAGATGACCGGCAAGGAGCCCGTAAAACAACCTACTGCAGCCGAGGAGGCGCTCACATGACAACCACAACTATTGGCCACAAAGAGGTCCAAGTCGATGCCGATGGATTCATGACTGAATTCGAGGAATGGAACAAAGAGTTAGGCGAGGTGATGGCCGGCAACATTGGTATCACCCTCACAGACGAGCATTGGGAGGTAGTTGCTTTTCTCAGGGCTGACTTCGCAGACAAGGGTGTAACTCCAACCCTTCGTCGCACAGCGACCGAGGGGCCTTACCCCACCAAGCAATTGTTTCAGATGTTCCCCAAAAAGCCTGCCCGCAAGATGGCCTACATCGCAGGACTACAAAAGCCTATTGGCTGCATCTAGACCCGACTACTTTCAAAGGACTCAATATGACTGCCACTATGACAAACACTATCGTTCCCGATTTTGGGGATGATGGACCACAACGCAAGCTTGCCTTCGTATGTTCGAAGGGATCCCTTGACATGGCTTATCCAGCCTTGATCATGGCCTCTGGAGCGCTCGAACAGGGGATAGAGACACATATCTTTTTCACCTTTTGGGGGATGGATATGATCAATAAGTCAACAATGGATCATCTCCACTTCTCGCCAGTCGGGAACCCTGCCACGCATATGCCCGCAGCCCTCGCACCAATGCCAGGAATGCAAGCCATTGCTACCCGAAGGATGAAGAAATCGCTTGAGGACCTCAAAGTGCCAGATGTGCCTGCCTTCCTTGAGCATCTCTCAGATATGGGATGCCACCTTTGGGCGTGCAAGATGTCCGTCGATATGTTCGATCTCGAAGAGGAGGACATGAGCCCACTGTTGGAGGGAGTGCTCAACGTCTCTGACTTCATCGAAATCATCGACGGTGCTCAGACGATGCTCGTCTGAGCTCTGGGCGGTCTCTGGCTGCAGATCCACTGAGGCCGCCCAGTAACAACAACTAGGATTGGTTGCCCTTGAGCAGCTTCCCCATACGAGGCGGGAGGGCTCGACGTCTGTCCAACCCTCCCGCTCTTTCGCGGTGTCGCTATTGGTTATGCGGTTGGTATCGCCCGACTGGCGTCGTGGTCATTTTTGCTGAAATATGAGACGCCCAAGAACAGAAGCCCGACGCCCAAGAAGAGGAACACCTTGATGAGCGGGTCGACTTCTGCGAGATCGACGAGGAAGAGTTTCCCAATGACAACCAGTAGTGTGAGGGCTCCGGCTCGGAGTGCTGCGGTGTGACCATTGCTCCTCCCATAGACGAACGTGGCGACTCCGACGATTGCCCACCCGGCGGTCACCATGGCTAAGCCACTCGGGCGGCCCGTTGCTGCCTCCAGAATCCAAAAGTGGCTTCCGGCGTAAGCCAGAATGCCGTACACCACATTGGTCTCCCGCCGCTTTACGAGAAAGCTGGTGACTCCAAAGGAACCAACCGCTACGGCGTCTGCTAGAAGATCAAGGCCGTTGGCTGGACCAAAGCTGATCACGATGCGCTCGAATAGTGCCAGCATCAGGAACAGAGAGACTGTGTGCCCCACTACTCGCATCGCCTTTGACTGCAGCCGGTCTGCGGTGTATTGAATCACCACCACATAGGCCGCAAATGCCAACACCAAGAGGGAGCCGTCGAAGAGGTTTGCTAGCGAGATGAACCCCATCATCAGGGCAGTTGCCACGTTGGTGAGGCGGAGGTTTCGCTGTCTGGCCAGTATGGAGGTACCAACTGCCACAAGACCAACAATCGCAGCGGCCTGTCCAGGGCCGAACTCTCCGTCAATGCTCCATGTAACCGATAGCACCCCCCATGCCCAGATCGGCGTTGTGATTGACACCTGGTGCAGGATGGTTCGGGTGAGCGGCTTTAGCTTGTTTTCGAAGCTTGCTTCCCAGCCGCGTTGGCTGTCGCCAAGCCCGACTGGGATCGCCCACGCTACAACGATGACCATGGCAACTCCCATCGTTGCGGCGACCCTCGCAGTAGGGCTGTCGGCCAGTGACGCAGCTACAGCGGCCATGAAGATGTTGAGTCCGCCCCCAACCGACGAAGCCCACAGAAGTGAGCGCCAGCGGTGCCTGAGGTACAGCCATGTAGTAACGCTCAGCATCACCGCTGAATAGGCAACTAGGGTCGCAGATGTGTCGGTTGAACCAGCGCCGCTCCCACTTAGGATGAGGATGAAGGGCGTGGCAAGACCGCCGATTGCTGCCAATCCAGCCACTGAGGGGTCGTCGTACAGTTCAGCTAACAGGAGCCCGCCGGCACTCACGAGTGCCATCAGGGCGAACGTCATATCGAACGAAATCAGATCTAAAACTGCATGTGCCGCCCAGAGGGTGACATATGTGATGACCAAACCGCCTGCCTGGAGGGTTCTGCCGAAGGCCGGTCGCGTCAAACGCGCTCCATGGCCGACACCAATGAGACCTAGACCAATACCCAGCCCAGTGAGCACCCTGAGCTCAGGAGTGAGCCAACCTCGCTCTATGGCAACGTTCATGAAGAAGCCAACCGCGAGGACTACCAGCGCAATGCCCGACCACTTGAGAAGTTGGTCAACGCTCGGGGCGCTAAGTGTCCAACCTCCTTGGTGGGTTTCGTCTGTATCGAGGCCAGGCACGAGGTCAGCCAGAGTTGGCTGCTGGGTGGGGTTGGCTTGAGTGAGCCCG
This sequence comes from uncultured Acidimicrobiia bacterium, assembly GCA_964196085.1. Taxonomy (GTDB): domain Bacteria; phylum Actinomycetota; class Acidimicrobiia; order Spongiisociales; family JAENVV01; genus CAXMPE01. Next base: position 3,159 of record CAXMSI010000176.1, read on the forward strand.
CGATCCGGAAGTCCGGTGTCGCCTTGTGGAGTATCCATACCCAAAGTGTCTGGGAATTCGACCAGCTCGACTATCGGTCAACTCCCTGAGAGCGCCTAAGGGAGGACAGCAATTCGCCAATGCGAGCCACCGGCAGGCGATCCATATCATCCAGAGAGCCTGTGCTGGTGATAACGGAACCCGGTTGCGATTCGGAGATGGGCCTAATGCTGCGCCATGTCGAAGAGAGCTAGGACTTGGGTCTGGCAGGACTTGCGAAGGTCTTCGAGATGAACGCTTT
>CAXMSI010000176.1:3448-3816 GCA_964196085.1 uncultured Acidimicrobiia bacterium
GCGAATGTGGATCGCTTGGGCTAACCAACAGGATTTCGGCGTCAAGCATAGCTTCTGAGAATGAGGCAACAATGGGAATCGCTCCTCCTTCTCCCATGTCTACTACCTCCGTTCCGAACGCTTCGGCGTACGCTGCTCGGAAGGTGGGGTAGCTGGGTCCTGAGGTATCGATAAGGAGGGACTTGGCGCTCTTTTCTGGAGTTGCGGTGACGTGAGCTCCCCAGGGAGCGCTCGCCTCAGTATGGGCAGTGAGCAGCTCCACGGCCTCCTGTGGATTTTACCGGGGGCTATCCGCATACTGACAACGGCCCTAGCTGAGGGCACGATGGCATTGACCGGAGAGTGCACCGGAGGAGCATCCACAGCTA
>CAXMSI010000177.1:0-3504 GCA_964196085.1 uncultured Acidimicrobiia bacterium
GTCGGGATCGGCCCTGGTCAAGTGGTGCTCGGCCGGGCCGCCTTCAACGAGCTGCGCGACAGCCTGTACCGGCTCGAGGCCTTGGCTGAAGGCGCTGCGCTCGACGCCACCGAATCAACTTCCGTCGGCGAGCTGCGTGGGCTAATGGCCTCGCTCGTGAGCGAAATCAGCGCGGCCACCCGCAGCTTGCCGGAGCCGTCGGCTGAATCTTGAGAGCGCTTGACGTCGTCAGGCCCGCGGGACTAGCGATATGACCTGACGATTGATTAGTCGATCTCGATTTGGGTCCCGCGTTCAGGATTCGGCTATCGGCTAAACCACACCTGGGGGAGACGATCTGCCCCCGCGAATTCAAACACCTGCTCAATCACTCGCATGTTCCCAACAGTGTCGGCCGCCGACATCGTAGTGGGTTCACCTTCGGTCACGGCCCTCGCAAAGGCTTCTCCCTGCATTTGGTACTGGTCAGTCGTTGGAATTGCTATCACTTCTTGGCCGGCACGGGTGGTTATGGCGATGTGAGTTGGCTCGTCGACGGGCGGGTTGTAGGGCATTTCGATATCGATCCGCCCCATGCTGCCCGAGATGTGAACCCGCTGCTCATTGCTGGCCCTTGTCGAAATGAGGAAGGTTGCCAAGACGTCGCCGAACGCGAGCGTCCCAGCGCCGGCTGTGTCAACCTCGCTTCCAGGCGCGTTACGAAGAGCTGCCCCAACGATTTCGGGCTCCGACCCCGTGAGATACCGAGCCGCCGATATTGGGTAACATCCAATATCCATGAGCGCGCCTCCACCCTTCGCCCAGACGGAGCGGATGTTGTCTGGGTCGTCATTGAAGTAACAAAAGGTGCTGTGGATACTCACCAATTCGCCGATCGCCCCGTCATCGACCAGCTGCTTGACCTTCTTCCACCGAGGATGGGTCCGGTACATGAATGCCTCGTTCAATAGGAGGCCCTTGGCAGCAAAGTAGTCGTGTAATTCTTGGGCTTCCTTGGAATTCATTGCTAGCGGCTTCTCGCACAACACGTGTCGGCCTGCGTCTGCTGCTTTGGCTGACCACTCAGCATGTAGATGGTTCGGGAGCGGGTTGTAGATCGCATCGAGGGTGGGGTCAGCCAGCAACTCTTCATACGACCCGTAGGCGGTAGGAATTGCCAGCCGAGTTGCAGCTTGTTGGGCTGCAACCAAGCTGCGAGAGCTGATCGCAGCGACTTCTATAGTCGATGACTTGTGCATCGCAGGGATCACATGGTTGAGGCCAATGTTGGCGGTGCTGATGATCCCGAATCTGAACTTTTTCATCCCGATACTCCCAACTGCTCGTTCTTCTGATGCTACTGCCCGCTCACTATCAGCTCAGGCTCGAGGACATCAACAGAGGATAGACATTCGAACCAATTCCTCAGTTGAGTGCCACGTCGCAAACTAATGGTTCCGAAGGTCAAGCTGGCATTTGGTCGTGTTAGCGCTTGCAGCGGGATCAGCCAACACCTGTCCTAGCTGCCGCCTGAACCTCGTTTCCAAACCGGAGCTTTTGGCAGTTGTGAGAGGGGTCGTAGGACTAACTGGTTGACGGAGGCGCCACACATGGCTGGCCTTTCTCCCCGGTGAGGAGTTGATGGCGTGTAAGGCACCCTTGGGCTCGGCCTTTGGTTTTGGCTAGGCTGACCTCTAGAGCGTTCCGGAGTGCCTCCGGTCTGCGGCACAGGCTTAGCGCATCCGATGGTTCACCAAACGGCTGACTTTCTTTCAGCCCACTTCAGCAGACAACGGGCCTGAGAAGGGAAGTTCGCGATGACCGAGAACCGAGAAGCCAGACAGTTCCCGGCGAGTCCAGGCATTTCGCACATTAAAGAGCAAGCAAAAGCGCTGAAGAAGGCCTTCCTCTCAGGCGATCCTGTGGCTACTGAACGAGTTATTAGTGCCCATCCAGACCCCACCAGCATCGGATCAAACACGCTTAGAAATGCGCAGGCAACCATCGCCCGGGAGTATGGCTTTGATGGGTGGCACCAACTTATTACAGTCGTGGGAGAACAAATGGTCGAGGAGCAAGACCTTCACAAGTGGTTCGGAGTGCAGCTGAACAACGGAGTGTGGGACCGCATTGGAGATTCGTCGTTCGGACCGACTAGTCCCCTGAAGGAACGCGAGGACGCCCTGTACTCGGCCTATGCATCTGCTTACCACTGGCGGAACGCAGGTAATGAGGCCAACTGGGCCCGGGGCGAGCATCTCATCTCTCGGGTAGCAACCAAGGTCGGCGAGTTTGAACTTGGCAAGAAGCACGCCCAACGCTGTCTGACGTTGGTTGCTGCTCATCCCGAGTCCATGGCCGATTGGGACGCGCCTTTCGGGCACGAGGCGTTGGCGAGAGCGTTTGCGGGTCTCGGGCAAGCCTCCCAGGCAGCGACCGAACGAGGTATCGCCATTGAGCTGACGGCGGCTATTGAGAACGAAGGCGATCGGCAGGTTCTTGAGTCAGAGTTGAAGAATGAACCATGGTTCGGCCTCGCGGGCCCGTGACGTTTCGGGTCCTGCTGGTCGGCGTTGCCTTGGGGTTGGTGGCGGCATCATGTAGTGGCCCAACGTCTGAGGCGTTCCCAGCGACAGAACCATCAGTCGCTCCCGCAGTGGGGAGTATGTCAGAACCACCCATCGCAACCCGAAGCGTCGGCCCAGAAGTCCCACTGAGCCCAATGGCGGACTTGCTCCAGAACCAGCTCCTGTCGGTCGCCAACCCGTCCCGCGACCAACTGGATCTCAACACGGTGAGGCTGGTTGGTGAGTCGGGTGATGTACGCGCGGCATGGTTGTTGGTGGATGTGCTTCGGTTCGTCCAGGCCGGGCCAGAAGCGGTCGTCCTGATCGAGTCGCTGAGCGGCCTCACTGGCCTCGATCTTGATCCATTTGCTCCTGGGGTTTGGGTCGAAGTTACTAATCAGTTGATCCTTTGGGACGTACCTTCGCCGGACAATCACCGAGCGTTGAAAGAGCAACTCTACGGACAACACGACCCGTTCTGGCGTCAGCTGTTCAGCGACGACACCGCCGAGGTCGACTGGCGCATGGTGACTTGGGGAGGCGTACCACCGGACTTGCGCCAGCTTGACGACACAACGCCATGCCTATGTATTCCAGCGCTTGATCACCCAGCAACGACCCCAGCAGACCAGGGGGCGTGGTATCCAGATCAGCGTGTTGTGTTCGGCGTGATAGTCAACGGCGAGGCTCGGGCCTACCCACGCCATATGATGGAAGTACACGAGCTGGTCAACGATACGTTGGGTGGCAGCGAGATTGCGATCCCGTACTGCACTCTTTGTGGGTCGGCCCAAGTATTTCTGGCAGGGGAGGGGGGCGACCGGCTGGTGCTGCGGACTTCTGGCCTACTGCACCGCTCCAACAAGATCATGTTTGATCTGAAGAGTTCCTCGTATTTTGATACCTTCACCGGGAAGGGGATCTCGGGGGAGTTGCAGGGTCTCGCCCTCGAGCAACT
>CAXMSI010000177.1:3514-3809 GCA_964196085.1 uncultured Acidimicrobiia bacterium
GTGGGGTGAGTGGAAAGCAGCGCATCCCGACACTACCATCTTGGCCGAGGACGGCGGAATTGGCCGAATGTACGATGAAGATCCCCTAAATGGGAGGGATCTTGGCGGCCCCATCTTCCCGGTTGGGCCAATTGACCCTCGGCTGGCGCCACAAGAGCAAGTCCTAGGGGTGTTCTTGCAAGGCCAAGCATTTGCGTTTCCCGTAGTTGAGGCACGTCTCTGGCTTCAAGCAGGAGATCAGCTCACCATCGAGGGCATAACCCTTTCGTTAGACGGAGACGGCATTGTCGCTTGG
>CAXMSI010000178.1:0-3799 GCA_964196085.1 uncultured Acidimicrobiia bacterium
AAATCAACAAACGCAGGCCCGACCCAACACCCCGATGCGTCATGGAAGGTGTCGCCTTGCAGGTTGCTGCCAATCTCCGAGACAGTCCCGCCAACAAGTAGCACATCAGCCTCAATCGGACCCGCTGGCGTGAGCACCAACCCGCCACTGATCACCATTGACTTGCTCATTTTTCACCTCCAAGCAGTGAGAACAGTACAGCCATTCTGACCGCCACCCCATTTCGCACCTGGGTGGTTACTAGCGACCGGGGTCCGTCAGCCACCGAAGCCGAAATCTCCACACCGCGGTTCATCGGTCCGGGGTGCAGCACCACGGTCTCTGGCTTAAGTCGCTTCGCTCTTGCGGATGTCATTCCGAACCTTTTCACGTACTCGGCGATCGATGGGAAGCCCGAGCCGGCACCGCGTTCTCGTTGGATCCGTAGCGTGTACACAACATCGAGATCTTCAATCACTTCATCCAGATTGGGAGCTATTGACACTGTCCATGGGTCCAAGCTTGGAGGTAGCAAGGTTCTTGGAGCTATCAGCGTCACCTTGGCGCCCAGGGCCGTGAAAGCGTCTATATCTGAGCGTGCCACTCGCGAATGTCGAATGTCTCCAATGATGCCAATGTGCAGGCCGGCAAGGGTTCCGAAGCGTTGCCGGATAGCCAGCGAGTCCAACAATCCTTGTGTTGGGTGTTGGTGCGCTCCGTCGCCAGCGTTCACTACTGGAACCCCAGTCCAGTCGGCAACCCGCCATGGGGCTCCCGTTGCTTTGTGCCTGATCACCATGGCGTCAGGACCCATCGCGAGCACTGTTTGCACGGTGTCCTTGAGGCTCTCCCCTTTGGAAACGCTGGACCCAGATGGGGAGAATGACAGCGTGTCAGCTGACAGCGCTTTCGCAGCCCGATCGAAACTCAACTTCGTCCGAGTGGACGGCTCGAAAAACATCATCGCTACGGTCTTGCCACGCAACGCAGGCACCTTCGGGATTGGCCGATCAAGCACCTCGAGGAAGTTCTGTGCCGAATCGAGGAGCTCGTTGATTTGGTCGCCCGTCCAATTGTCGAGGGTCAAGAGGCTCATATCGAAGCCTCGATCCAAACACCATCATCACTATCGATCTCTTCAAGATGGACAGTGACCCGCTCCGCTGCGGCCGTCGGTAGGTTCTTGCCAACGTAATCAGCGCGAATCGGCAGCTGCCGGTGCCCACGATCAACCAGGACCGCAAGTTGCACAGATGATGGGCGCCCGAGATCCGAAAGAGCGTCGAGCGCGGCTCGTATGGTCCGTCCAGTGAACAGTACGTCGTCAACCAACACAACGTGCTTTCCATCAATACCTCCCGGGACTGCAGTGGTCCCCAGTTCAGGTGTCGGGCGAAGGCCGAGGTCGTCACGGTACATACCAATATCAAGAACTCCAGAAGCTATGGGGAGATCCCCTAGAGATCCCAAGAACCCGCCTAGGCGAGTAGCTAGCGGTACTCCCCGAGTGTGAATGCCAACAAGAACAATGTCGGCAGTGCCTTGATGGTGCTCGACAATTTCGTGAGCGATACGACGCAGCGACCGATCAATGTCGGCGCCAATCATCACCTGCTTCTCTCCAGCAGTCATGCGAACCCTTCTCGGCCTCACGGGACCGGCTTAAAGAATTTACAAGACAGAATTTACCACAAACTGAAAACGAACGGTTTCTGCTTGCGGTTGGGTGGTTGGCTAGTTCTCGTCGCGGAGGGTTCTTGCTGCCTGACCGAGTAGGCCGTTGACGAAGCTACTGGACTTGGCAGTTGAGAACGTGCGAGCCAGGCGAATAGACTCGGCAATGATCACCCCGGTGTCCACATTTGAGTGCTTGATCTCAAACATGCCCATTTTCAAAATCGTTCGATCAACTACCGACATCCGATCGAACCTCCAATTGTTGGAGAACCGTTCGATCTCGTCAATCAATTGACGCTCATGTTCGATAACCCCGTCAACGATCCGCTTGGCCTTGCCAGCAAGTTGCTGCTCGGGCTGCTCGGGGCGCCGTTGTTCGAGTTCGTAGAGGCTTTGTAGCGCCTCGTCGCGTGCTTCGGCCATCAGGTGCGAGTCATGTACTCGCCGGTGCGGGTATCGATCTTGAGCTTCTCGCCAGTCTCAATGAACAGCGGAACGTTGACAACAAGACCAGTTTCCATCGTCACGGGTTTGGTGCCTCCGGAAACTCGATCACCCTTAACCCCAGGTTCTGCGTATTGCACCTCAAGGATCACCGAGGACGGGAGTTCAACTCCAATCGGCGTTCCTTCATACATTGAAAGGATGACCTCGTCGCCGTCGACGAGGTAGGGGGCGGCTTCTTCACACAACTCATCCGAGATGGCCATCTGGGAGTAGTCCTCCATGTCCATGACGTGAAACCCGAGATCGTCCCGGAACAAGTATTGGAAGTCTCGTTTGTCGACGATTGCCCGGTCGACATTCTCGTCTGCACGAAACGTGCGCTCCATGACCTGGCCGGTGGAGAGCTTCTTCAGCTTCATCTTCACGAAGGCTTTACCCTTGCCAGGCTTCACGTGGTTGTACTGCACAATGGCAAATAACCCATCGTGGAGTGCGAGCGCCATCCCTGGCCGGACGTCATTGGTCGAAATCATGCCGCAGATTGTAGCGGCTACGGGGAGCCATCTGTTGCTCCGAAGCCAAGCCAGCTAGGGCAACAGGCTCGCTACTCAGCCCCGATTGCGGTCATGCCGAGTCGGAGCTCGTCCTCGGTGACTATATCGACGAGTGGATCACCGATGCCTCGCAGCAGCACCATCCGGACGCCGTCAGCTGTTCGTTTCTTGTCCAGCATGATTAGCGGCATCAGTTCAGCCGACTTGATGCCAGACGCCTCAATCGGCAGGTCCAGGTCTGTGAGACGCTCTCTATGCTCGGTGGCGAAGTTAGTACCAAACCGGGCATCGCCAATAGCCGCCGCAGCGACCATACCAACAGCAACCGACTCACCATGGCTCAAACCCGTGACCACTTCAACTGCGTGCCCAATGGTGTGGCCATAATTGAGAATGGCCCGCCGCCCCGCTTCGCGCAGATCCCCTGAAACAACCTCAGCCTTAAATCGAACGCAACGCGTCACCATTTCAGCAAGCTGGCTGGGGTCACCAACCATGTCCACCAGAACCTGATCAGAGATGTAGCCGGTCTTCACTGCCTCAGCGTTCCCTTCGGTAACAATTCGAGGAGGCAGGGCCTCAAGGACGTCGAAGTCGATGACGATCCGCTCAGGGTGCTGGAAGGCCCCGACCAGGTTCTTGCCACCTACGTTGATGCCCGTCTTGCCACCAATGGCAGCATCCACAGCCCCGGTCAAAGTAGTGGTGAAGTAGACAGTCTCGATGCCTCGGAGCCAGGTGGCCCCTACGAATCCACCAACATCAGTCACGGTTCCGCCTCCAATAGCAACGAGCGTGTCTCCACGCCCAATGTTGAGTTCCTGCAGCCACGAATACACACGGCCGACAGCCTCGAGGGTCTTGGCTTGTTCACCATCAGGCAGCACAAAGACTGACACATCAACTGAGTCGACTGCCATCAACACGACAAGGTCGGCGCTGATCTCGAGGGACCCGGGCTGTGCGAGCACCGCTACCCTGGACCGATCGGTCCGCTCGGGAAGCAGCTCTACGATGCCTCTCCCAAGAACAATCTCGGAGCCATTAAGAATCTGGACTATCTCTGCCATTTGTCCAGTATGCCTTGAACCACTTCGGCTTCGGTGCATCCGTCGGTGTGAACGACAAAATCCGCCGCCGCT
>CAXMSI010000179.1:0-3537 GCA_964196085.1 uncultured Acidimicrobiia bacterium
AACCCAAGGACCACGTTCGAGGCACTCTTGGTTGACCATCGCGCCTGCATCGCCGTTATTGAGCACCGTTACTGAAATGCCCGTCTCGGCAGTGAAGGTCTCAAGGATTCCATCAGAGAGCACGAACGAATCGTGCGTAACGAATATGAGCTCTGTAGGTTCCTCACTCGATGACGAACAAGCGCTCACAACGAGCAGAAGAACAGTGAATATGGCGATGAAGCGAGCCTTGGGCATCGTGTTTCCTCCACCAGCACAAGGAGCGGTCCGAAACCGTGCCACTTCTCCCTCCGCCAGCATGATCTGGATCAGGTTGTACGGGTCGAAAGGCTGATCGGCCTAAATCTCAGCTCGCGCATGGAGCACCCCGGATGGCACCGTTGAGTCTAACCACAAACCAGCCCAGCCAACAAAGACCGAGTTACAAGCTACAAGTCACAAACCACCGACTCACCCCGTTTGTCTGTGGGTAGTTTGGGGTTTGGGTTCGTGAGTAAACTCGCGCTTCATGCCTGCCCCCTCCAATACTTCCGACCGAACGCAGTCCCCCAATTTCAATAGAAGACGGTTTTTGGGTTGGAGGATCCTCTTTTTTGCCATCATCACTTCTGCGCTGTCGTCGCCGGGGCAAACGATTGCTGTTTCGGTGTTCACTGATCATTTGATCAGAGACATCGATATCACCAGATCCCAGGTTTCATTTGCTTATCTTGTAGGCACCATCGGAGGCGGGTTATTCCTTCCTTACATCGGCCGACGGGTTGACGTCCTTGGAACCAAGAAGGCTTTGGCCCTTATAGCCTCAGCCTTTGGAGTTGTTCTCCTAGCCATGGGCCAGATTCAGTCATTTCCTTTTCTGATTGTCGGCTTCTTCTCCATTCGGCTCCTTGGGCAGGGAACTCTTCCCCTAATCGCCAACGTATCGCTGACCCATTGGTTTGATCGGCGTCGCGGCCCGATGATGGGAATCTTGGCTGCAGCAGCGGGGGCGTTGATGGGTCTGTCACCGGTGTTGTTCAACGCCGGTATTGACGCGTGGGGTTGGAGGGTAGCTTGGCCGGTTTCTGGCCTTGTCGTGATGCTGGTGTTGCTGCCCATAGCAAAGTGGGGGCTGGTTGATAGACCCGCAGATGTTGGCCTGTTCCCAGATGGGGCCAATGAGTCCGAGGCCGAACAAGCTGCAGCAAATGCTGGCGCGTCAATGACCAGGGCCCAAACCGTAAAGACGTTTAGGTTCTGGGTTCTTGTTGCCAACGGATCTGCTGTTGCCATGTTGACTACAGCAGTGAACTTCCATCAGATAGACCTGTTGGGCGACGCAGGACTTTCAGTCAAGGAGGCGGCATTGATGTTTCTTCCACAGACCTATGGGGCCATCGTTGTAGGCCTCCTATATGGGTACCTGGCTGACCGATTCCCGGCTCGATTCTTGGTCCCGACCGCTATGGCGATGCTTGCAGGAGCCCTGGGATTGGCAACGGTTGTTGCTCCGGGGTGGCGAGTCGTTGCCTATGCGTTGGTGTTGGGTTCGGCAGCAGCCGCTGTGCGCTCGATCAACTCAACTGTCATGCCACGCTGGTTCGGGGTGGACCATATCGGTGCGATTCGAGGCGTTTCTGGAAGCGTTGGGGTTTTCGCCTCAGCTCTTGGGCCATTCGTGTTTTCTGAGCTCCGATCAGCGATGGGAAGCTATTCGCCGGTTACGGCACTCGCTGCACTCTTCCCCATTGCGGTCCTGGTCGCTGGCCTGTTCCTGCCAAGTCGCAAGAAGGCTGCAGAACTCTTGGTAGCGACGGGGAGTTAGCCCCACCTTGGTTGGTGGTCCCGGTTAGCCTTGCTGTCGACTCACAGGGAGCGGTATGAAACTCGGATTGATGGCTGGTTACTGGAGTGCGGGCCCACCTGCTGACGCACTTGAAACGATTCTTGAGGCAGATCGGCTCGGCTTCGACTCTGTCTGGACAGCTGAGGCTTACGGGTCCGACGCCCTTTCACCGCTTGCTTGGTGGGGCTCGCAGACCTCGCAGATCGGGCTTGGAACCGCCATCATGCAGATGAGCGCACGCACACCCGCGGCCACAGCGATGGCCGCTCTCTCGATGGATCACCTTTCGGGAGGTCGGTTCCGTCTCGGCCTCGGCGTCTCTGGCCCACAGGTCGTTGAGGGTTGGTACGGGCAACCATTCCCAAAACCCCTCGCTCGAACGAGAGAATATGTGTCCATCATGAGGGACATTTTTGCGAGGGAAGCACCGGTGACCCACGATGGGGAACAGTACCAAATGCCCTATCGGGGAGGGACAGGACTCGGTAAGCCTCTCAAATCAACGGTCCACCCCTTCAGGAAAGACCTGCCGATCTACCTTGGCGCCGAAGGGCCCAAGAATGTCGCACTTGCTGCCGAAATATGTGACGGTTGGCTACCGATCTTTTTCGCTCCCAAGGACAATGGCTTCTATCTGGATGCCTTGAACGAGGGCTTCTCTCGTCCTGGTGCCCACCACACGCTTGATACTTTCGATGCGGCAGCGTCGATTCCGTTCATTCCAAACCCAGACATTGAACAGGCTGCTGACATGGTGCGGCCAATGCTGGCGCTCTACATTGGTGGCATGGGTGCCAAGGGTCGCAACTTCCATTACGACGTCTTCATTCGGATGGGCTACGAAGAGGCGTGTGAGAAGATTCAAGAGCTCTACATGTCTGGGGACAAGTTGGGTGCAGCTGCAGCCGTTCCTACATCGATGGTGGATGAGATGGCTCTCATAGGGGAACCGGCGAGGATCCGGGATCACGTTGCTCGTCTCGAGGAATCGGTGATCAAGACGATCTTGATTTCCGGGCCTCCTGCGCTCATGCAAGTGGCCGCTGACGTCATCTTGGGATAGCTGGCTAGGGCTAGCTTTCTTCCCGAGGGGCTGACTGATGCCACTATGCGTACAATCCTTCAAATGAACACTCAAATCTTCACAGGGTGCGTCCCTGCGCTCATGACGCCACTGAAGGCTGACCGGACGCCCGACTACGGACGGCTTGTAGAAACAAGCCTACGGTTGGTAGATGCGGGCATGGGAGGGGTTGTCTACTGCGGCTCCATGGGTGACTGGCCGCTCCTGACCGATGCGCAGCGGATGGAGGGAGTTGCCGCCCTATGTGCGGCGGGCATTGGCGTTATTGTCGGCACCGGGGCCGTCAACACAAAGACCGCAGTGGCTCATGCGGTCCATGCGGTTGACTCGGGAGCTGCAGGACTGATGGTCATCCCGCGAGTGCTCTCACGCGGAAGCTCTCACGCGGCTCAGAAGGCCCACTTCACCGCGGTTTTGAATGCGGCTCCCCAACTACCGGCAGTCATTTATAACAGTCCTTACTACGGGTTTGAGACGAGAGCAGACTTGTTCTTTGAACTGCGAGGAGCTCATCGGAACCTTGTTGGGTTCAAGGAATTCGGGGGTGGGGATTCTCTCAGCTATGCAGCTGAGCACATCACTGGTGCCGAGCCTGACCTTCTCCTGTTGGTCGGCGTTGATACACAGG
>CAXMSI010000179.1:3547-3781 GCA_964196085.1 uncultured Acidimicrobiia bacterium
CCGATGGTGCCATAACTGGTATTGGCAACGTCTTACCTACCGAGGTGCTGCACTTGGTCAGGCTTTCAAAGGCTGCTGCAGCCGGGGACAGTCAGGCGCATAGATTCGCACGCGAGCTTGACGATGCGCTGTCCACTTTGGCCACTTTTGATGAGGGCCCGGATCTGGTGTTGTTCTACAAGAGGCTCATGACACTTGCTGGCCACGACGGTTACGAACTACAAGTTGATCCCA
>CAXMSI010000180.1:0-292 GCA_964196085.1 uncultured Acidimicrobiia bacterium
GACGGTGGCGACCGGGTTTTCGGCGGCGCTGCCGGCGACAGCACCGAACTGCTCGCGGCGATGTTGCAGGTTGAAGGAGGGCTCTCTGCGCTAGTTCCACTGGTCGATCGGGGCGCAGTGAAGAGTCTGGAGAAGGCTGGCGAGGGTGCAACGGTGACGCTGGCCCTTGGCGCCGGGATGACACCGAGCTTTGAGCCGGTTTCGGTAACCGGCTTTGTTCGAAAGGTTGCCACCGGGATTGTGGATCTCGGGGATGCTGCTCATCATGGCAGCGAGGTCGATATGGGCACTA
>CAXMSI010000180.1:302-3418 GCA_964196085.1 uncultured Acidimicrobiia bacterium
GTGGTGAAGACCGGAGGCAATTTCCAGTACTTCGCGTCGATCACGTCTGAGGTGATCCGAGCCGATACTTCTGGGCCCACACAGTCAGACATCGAGTCTCTGCCATGGGGCAGAATCCCACGTCCGATGTATCCAATGGATGATCTGCAAGAACCTTGGCAGGGATTCTCTGAACGTTGACGCCTGAGCGAACCTAGGCCTGCGGCGGGCGCCTCAGAACAGCGAAGATCGGAACTTTCACAGCACAAAGTTCTGGAAACGGATGAGATACTCTTTTGCACTGCGCATGTTTGCACGTCGGAGTTCCTCGGCGCGCACGCCATCACCCTCTGCCAATGCGGCGAGGACAGCTCGGTGCTCGCCGAGGCCAACCTCAGCTCTGCCCGGCAGGATGATGATTCGACGAATCGCGGTCTGGGTTCGTTCATAGATGCCGTCGAGCATGGCGGTGAGAATGGAGTTGCTCGCTGCCGCGGTGACCTGTGCTCGAAATCGGTCGTATCCCTTAACAAAGCTTGCGAAGTCTTTGGCGTCGACATGACCTTGCATCGGCTCGCCGAACATCTTGATTAAGGCGTCCCACGACCCAGCCGAGGATTGTTCGGCGGCGAGGCGGGCACATGCGCCTTCCAACACTTCGCGAACGTCATACATGTCAATCAGCTGCGCGATATCTAGTCGTGCCACGACGGCGCCGCGGTTTGGGACCCTGTCGATCAGCCCCTTGACCTCAAGCACGGTGAAAGCCTCTCTCACCCGGGTTCTCGGCACCCCAAACTCCTCTGCGAGCTCCTGTTCTCGCAGCCGTGATCCCGGTGGAATCTGCTGACTCGCTATTCGCTGACGAAGTGACTCCAGCACGCCAGGCGGCGGCCCAATGTGTTCGGTGGCGTCTGTACCCGAATTGTTTCCTGTGATGGTCGTCTCCAAAATGGTCCGAGGCTATTGAGCGGACACTACTGCGGCTGGGCCAATCATACTGAATCTGGCATGGGATGTCTCCGGAGAGGTCCTATGCCAGTCTGGTTGGAACTCACCCGCGGGTCTTGCCCTTGGTAACTGGCGGTATGGGACGATCTGAGCCCACTATTTCCAGCCCACGGGCCCGAAACTCCTCAACGCGAAGTTGAGGTGCGTCCTTTGCAAAGGCGCCTGGGTGATAGCGAACACGGTGGATCGTGCCGCTCCAGGGGAAATTCCCCTCCCGCTTCTGCAGGTCCCACAACACCGGAGATCCTCTGTTTAATCCGATGTCGATTCCATGAAGAGGTGTCATTAAACCTGTGAACATCCAGATTCCTGAGTGAGTTGCCCGAACCTCGTCATCGACGGTGATGGTGATATTCCACCGGTCGACTTGCGGGCACTCGATCTCGACTTCGACCCGAGTTGCGCCGCTGAGGTTCCCAGCTTCAATCGTCGTGATCTGTCCGGCAACGTTGATGGAGAATTGAAGCGTTGCCTGCTCGACAAAGAGCACATATCCAACGGCCTGGTCGCCGTGGGATAGAAGGATCCCACGGTCGGTTTGAGATGCCTCAACGTCGACTTCTATCTTAAAGGACCTGTTCCAGATGAGATCTCGCGCCTTGATTCGCTCGATAGTTGGGAGGTCTGGCCAAAACGTCGCTGACTCTGTTGGCCGGTGAAATTCGGGACGTTGATGGAAGAAGACCCCGCTGCCATCCTCTAGAGGGAATACGTCTCCATCGGCAGCAGCCTGATCCCATCGGCGACTCATCCTCGCAAGTCGTTCGGGTTCGCTCGCAGCTAGATCGAACGCCTCTGTTGGATCCTCGTCCAAGTGATAAAGTTCCCACCCTTCGTCAGAAAAGCCTTTGACTGGATCGAATATGTCGACGATCTCCCAGCCGTCTTGGTAGAGACCGCGGCTACCGTACGATTCGTAGATCTGCTCGCTTCTGTGGGGTTCGACTGAGCGTCCCAGCAGCGAAGGAGCGAAAGAGACTCCATCAATATCGAGGGGCGGCTCCTCGGGGCCCTGGTCTACTAATTCGAGAAGCGTCGGGAGCAAGTCAGCGACGTGGGCGTACTCTGTCCGGATCTCACCCTTCGGCAGGTTTCCAGCAGGCCAGTGAACGACCAGGGGAACGGAATGTCCACCTGCATGTGTGTATCTCTTGTATAACCGGTACGGGGTGTTGCATGCCAGTGCCCATCCCTTGGGATAGTGCGGGAATACGCGGGGGCCGCCAATTAGGTCGCGATTGGCCAGATCCGTAGTCCCATCTGGCGAATCCGGGCGATACGAGCCAGCGTGGCCCAACATGTAATGCGTAGTCCCTGAGCCATCGAAGTCACTTGAAGCCCCGTTGTCAGAAAGGAATAGCACAACAGTGTTGTCCCATTCTCCGAGATCCTCGAGAACCGATCGGATCTGTCCGACGCTCCTATCAATAGTAGAAACCATCGCTGCGTAGACCTCCATGTAACGCGCAGCGAGGCCCTGCTCATCCTGGGACAACTTCTCCCAGTCGGGTCCGGCGCGGGGTATATCGGCTGCAACGTTGGGAAGAGGGGTATCGTCGGGGAAAAGTCCCATCTGCTTCTGACGGGCGAACCGCTCTTGTCGGAGGTTGGCCCACCCGTCATCGTATCGGCCTCGGAAGGGCTCAATATCAGCCTCCGGTGCCTGCAGGGGAGCATGAACCGCCCCATGGGCGAAGTAGAGGAGGAACGGTTTGTCGGAGTCGCCATTTCTCAGCTCTTTGATCATGCCAGTTGCTTGCTGAGCCAAGTCGTCAGTGAGGTAGTAGCCCTCTGGATACTCATTGGCAGCAATGTGGTGGTTGTCTTCGATGAGTTGGTGGGGATGGAAGAAGTTTGTGAATCCGTCGAGGAATCCATAGAAGCGGTCGAAACCGCGCTGGAGCGGCCAGCCATGCTTCGCTCCGGCACTGGACTGCTCGATTTCCCGCGCAAGGTGCCACTTTCCAACTCCGAATGTCGCGTAACCCTTGTCACGCAGCGTTGAGGCGATGGTTGGTACGTTTGGTGGAAACTCCATGGCGTAGCCGGGGAACCCCGGGTCGAAACTGCCGACTCTGCCGAAGCCAGCGCTATGCGGATTGAGGCCGGTCATTAGAGACGCCCGC
>CAXMSI010000180.1:3508-3758 GCA_964196085.1 uncultured Acidimicrobiia bacterium
GTCGTCCACGAGAACAATGACCACGTTCGGTGATCCGGAGGCATCGGGCCGGTCGGGCCAGAAGGGGGTCGAAGCCGAGATTGTGTATCGGATGTCAGGACCTGTTCTGGCTACATTCTCTTCGCTCGGCTTCTCCGTACTGGCGTCACGCACCGGTTGACTCCTTGGATGGGGGAGTGACGGGGAGCAACAGGCGAGAAGGCATCGCGGCAGAGTGATATACAGTCTGTCGCGCTGTCCTTAGCTCACT
>CAXMSI010000181.1:0-3337 GCA_964196085.1 uncultured Acidimicrobiia bacterium
AGATATAGCAATTGGGGCACGGGCAGGTCGACGGTTCGCAGCGATAACAGTCGACCGAGCGGCCGGCGGGCGACTTCTAGGCGCAGCTCCCCTTCCCGCCCAACCTCCCGGTCAAGTTCGCGTTCCCGATCCAGCTCGTCCAAGAGCCGTGGGAGTAGGCGAAGAAGGTAGGTTCCACAGGCTCTCAACATCAGATAAAGTGAACCCACGTATCGAAAGGCAACACACTCATGTTCAATCGCATCTTGGCGTATCTCAAGCAGCTGTTCCGTAGCACGGCTGAGAAGGTCATGGACCCGGCTATCGAGCTGGAAGCCGCTATCACCGAAGCAAAGAAGAAGGATCAACAGCTGCGCAATCAGGCGGCCAAAGTTATTGCTCACCGTACCACTTTTGAGCAAAAGCTTGAAAAGTCTGCTGACACTTTGGGTGAGGCGAGGGAGATTGCCAAGCAGGCACTACTCCGGGCTGACAAGGCGAAAGAGGCTGGCGACACGGAGGCCTTTGACAAGTGGACCCGTGCTGCTCAATCACAAGCCATGAAAATGCAGGCTGCGGAGAACAATCTCACCTCCCTGCGAGGGCAGTATGAGAGTGCGGCGACACAGGCAGACGCTGCGAAGAAGGCCGTGATGACGAATGCCTCGCGAGTTTCAGAACTGGCAGCAAAACGCATGGAGCTCTTGGGCCAACTCGAGCAGGCCAAAATGCAAGAATCGGTTAATTCAGCTGTAGAGAGCATGAACGCATCGCTTGACATGGACGCACCAAGCCTCGAGAACGTCGAAGACAAGATCAAGGAACGTTTGGCGAATGCTGAAGCCCGAGCTGAGCTCCAGGAAGTCACGCCCGAGGGTGCCGAAGCAGAGCTCCGCGAAGCTATTAACGAAGTCAGCGCTGACGCGAAACTAGAAGACTTAAGGAAAGAGCTAGGCCTGGCTTAGCACTCCAGCAATTGGGCTCGGGCCGCAGGGTCTGGGCCCTTTTTTGCGACCAGTGTGCTCCGCGACGAGAACCGCGGGAGCCCTTGCCACGGTTCTCGCGGTCGTCGCCTGTTTGAGCACTAGATCAGACCGCGCCGGTTTACACTGCCGACATGGCTCAACCAAAGAGATCAATCAAGGCATCTACCGCTCTGGCAGGACTTGGCGTTGTGGTCTTTTTGGGGACGATGAGCTCATTTCTGCTCGGCTTCGCTCCTTGGATCTCTCACGAAATAGAGGTGGGCCGAGAGTTATTCGGCAATATCCCCGAGCCACTTGTGTTCGCCTTCTATTTCGCCATGGCGTCGTTTCTTGGGCTAACCCTCTACCTCTTCTCACAACGCGCCGCGAATTGGCAGCAAGGAGTTGCCGAAGACCGCACTGGTATGTCGAAGCAGCGAGTCAAACGCCTTAGGCAGGGCTTGAGTATGAAGACACTCATGGAGGACCCGTCGGCTGGGGTCATGCATGTAGCGATTTACTACGGCTTTGTCTTCCTGTTCATTGGCACGGTGCTTCTGGAGATTGACCATTTGTTGCCTGAGGCATTTCGGTTCCTGAAGGGCTCGTTCTATCAGGGCTACTCGGCGGTCCTCGATGTGGCTGCTGTTGTGTACCTGTTGGGGTTGGCTGCTGCCTATTACCGGAGATACATTCTTAAGCCGTGGCGACTCAAGTCGAAAACAAAGCCCGAGGACGGCCTGATTTTGGCCCTACTCACACTGGTTGGAGTGAGTGGTCTCCTCACCGAAGCTGCTCGAAT
This sequence comes from uncultured Acidimicrobiia bacterium, assembly GCA_964196085.1. Classification (GTDB taxonomy): domain Bacteria; phylum Actinomycetota; class Acidimicrobiia; order Spongiisociales; family JAENVV01; genus CAXMPE01. The sequence continues at coordinate 1,747 of CAXMSI010000181.1, forward strand.
TGCTCTTGTTGGGCAGCCGGCTTTCGAGAAGTGGAGCCTGGTTGGTTATCCACTGTCTCACATGTTCACGATTGAGTCAGCCGCTGGGTGGCACCAGTTCTTCTGGATCACCCATGCGGTTGCTTTCCTTGTCTTTTTGGTAGTGCTGCCGACTACCAAGCTGCGACACATGGTCACATCCCCGGCCAACATGTTCCTTGCGCCTAGCGAGCGGGTGAAGGGTGCAATGAAACCGTTCCCGAACCTCATGGAAGCCGACATTGAGTCGGTTGGCGCTTCGATTGCCTCAGAGTTCTCTTGGAAGCAAATTTTCGATACCGACTCATGCACCCTCTGTGGTCGGTGTACAGACGTGTGTCCAGCCAACGCAACAGGGAAGTCGCTTGATCCTCGGGAGATTGTTCAGAAGGTTGGCGAGGTCTCTTCAACCGCAGTTGGTATCTCAACCCCGGTGACGATGGCTAAGGGCATTTCGATTGGAAGTGAGAGCTTGTTTGAGCGGATCACCTCCGACGAACTCTTCGCGTGTACGACCTGCGGAGCGTGTGATGCAGCTTGTCCGGTCGACATCGAGATTGTCGACAAGATCCTCGATATGCGTCGATACAAAACGATGATGGAGTCAGAATTTCCGAGTGAGCTCGGTAAGGCATTCGTCGCCACTGAGAACCAATCGAATCCTTGGGCTATGAACCAAGCTGAACGAGCCAAGTGGACTGAAGCGCTCGACTTCAAGGTGCCAATTCTCGGCGAGGACACAATGGAAGCCGAGTACCTCTACTGGGTTGGTTGTGCAGGGAGCTTCGACGATCGCAATGTGGCCGTGAGCCGCGCCGTTGCCAAGTTGCTGAACCACGCGGGGGTCGACTTTGCGATCCTCGGGAAGTCCGAACTGTGCACTGGGGATTCGGCACGACGTGCAGGAAACGAATACCTCTTCCAGATGATGGCTGCACAAAACATTGAGACGCTTAATGACTTGGGCGTGAAGAGGATCATTGCTCAGTGTCCCCATTGCTTCACCACCCTTGGCAATGACTACAAGCAGTTTGGCGGGGACTACGAGGTGGTCCATCACAGCCAATTACTGGCTGACCTTGTGCGACAAGGCCATATCGTTCCCGAAAAGCGGGACGTTTCTGTGACGTTCCACGACCCGTGCTACCTGGGTCGGCACAACGATGTCTACATCGATCCCCGAGAGGTGGTTGGTTCTACGGGCGAGTTGGTCGAGATGGAACGTTCGGGAACGGAGTCGTTCTGTTGCGGTGCTGGTGGTGCCAGGTTCTTTATGGAGGAGCAAACAGGCAAGAAGGTCAATATTGAACGTTCCGAAGAAGCCATCGCAACCGGCGCACAAGAGATCGCCACAGCTTGTCCGTTTTGTTATGTGATGATGGACGACGGAGTCAAGGAACTTGGCGAGCAGGACATCGTGGTTCGAGACATCGCGATGGTCCTAGCCGAGTCGGCTGGCCTGCACTAACCCAGACATAGGTTCCATCAGCGCTTCAGATCACTAACCTTCACCCATGGCTCTCGGATATCAAGGCGAAGATCACTCATACTCATATGCAGCGGCGGGCGAAAT
>CAXMSI010000181.1:3347-3739 GCA_964196085.1 uncultured Acidimicrobiia bacterium
AATGCTGCCAGATGTTGAACGGATTGGCTTCTCGAACTTTGCTGAAGCCTTTGCAGCACTCTCGTCGGGTACTGTCGAACGGCTCGTCCTGCCGGTGCAGAACTCTACGACTGGATCGATCCTCCCCGTTCTTGACCGCCTGGTGGACGGGGGGGTTCGCATCGTTAACGAGCACTACCTTGCAGTCCGACACGCCATCTTGGGAATCGAGGGTTCCACGATCGCACAGATCACCGAGGTTCGCTCCCATCCCGAGGCCCTGACTCAGGCAGCGAACACTCTCGCCTCGCTTGGCATTGACGCAACTCCAGTTCACGACACGGCTGGCGCTGTTCGCATGATCGCGAACCAATCGGACCCGTCCATCGGAGCACTTGCTCCCCAATGGTCCG
>CAXMSI010000182.1:0-3725 GCA_964196085.1 uncultured Acidimicrobiia bacterium
GGCAATGTCACTCATCAGCCGGGGAGCCGGAAAGGTTCAGCTGCCTCGCCTACTCGGCTTCATCGCCACCGTCGATATGGCCGGCTGGATGGTCGGCCACCTTTACGGCGGACTAGTAACTCGGGTGGTTGACTGGCGATGGCTTTTCGCCATCAATGTTCCTCTGGTATTGGTCGCCGTCTGGAAGGTTTCTCGCCTCGCCGAAGCTCAGGTATCACCCAGATCCAAGTTCCCGCTAGCCCACGTCACTGCTGCATCACTTGGACCACCTTGGAGGTGCCTCAGATCGCATTGGCGTTGGTCTTGTTCTCGGTGATTGGAATGATTGTCAGTCAAGACCGAGTCGCTCCCCGAAACGTATTAAGACAGGCTCCCTGGGCTTCGATCGCAAACGTTCTCCTGGGATCGCTCACATTCCTGACCCTGGCTGCTGTTCCCCTGTTAATCACCACATTCATCGCAGAAACATCATCCGAAGCAGTGTGGGCGACAGGATGGATGCTCACAGCTTTCACTCTTCCAATGGCTCTTGGTGCGACCATTGGCCCTCACCTTTCTCGCCGAATCTTGACCGTCTCAGCAACAGCGTTGTCGGTGGTCGGGTTCCTCCTAGCAACTCGGGTCACAACTGACTACTGGGAGTTGTCCTTGCCTCTTCTCCTCGTAGGGCTAGGACTCGGGGCCTATCTAGGGCCTCTCGCTGCACATTGCATGGCCGCAGCAGGAACGAACCGCCAAGGCGCTGCAGCGTCCACAGTCATTCTGCAGCGGCTCATCGGGATGGCCGTCGGAACTGCTGCTCTGACAGGTTGGATTCTTCGCGAGTTGCCCGAACTGACGGGCACCCTGGCGGAGAGAATCACACAGGGCCGCCAACTCTTCAGCACCCTGTTTCTGGCAGCTGCATCCTTATCTTTACTTTTGGGCGCAATACACTCAAGATCCCACCAAACGGTGTCCTCAGCAACACTTAGCAACACTCCTAGGTAGGTCGAACATGTGGAAATGGATAGTTGGCGGATCTGCACTGCTGCTCATCGGCGGAAGCCTTGTGGTTGCCTCAGAAGTCCAGGCGCTGAATCCGCTCACTGCAGTCCCCTCGGACGCTTTCGTGGTAGCCGAGATCGATCTCGTCGAGCTGGTGCTTGATCTCGAGTCCGACCGGTTCGTGTCGACCTTCGGCGACATCCGGGAGGTATGGGACCGCGCAGCCGGGGAGAGCTCACGTGAGGCCGCTGCAACCGTAGCGAGTGTGTCGGCCTGGGCAGGACCATCGGTGGCAGCGTGGCTCGATTTCAGTGGTGTCGAGGACTCTGAGGCACCTGCATTCTGCGTCGACTTTTCGGTTATTCGCAAGGCAGTCGCTGATGAGGAGATCCAGAACTATCTAGAACGGGAAGGCTGGGTTGCTACCGAACGCAAGCTCGAAAAGGGCAGCGTCTGGGAGACAGAGGATGAGCAATACATCGGCCGGATAGGCCGAATCGTCTTCATCTGTGAAGGCTCAGCCGATCTGGTGCCCGCAACTGTCAGGGCCTTGAACGGAGACTCCATCCTCACGGTTGACTCCTATCGCTCGACTGTCAGCGCAACGAACCCGGGACCCGCAACACTCTGGATTGATCTGCCCGGGCTGTTGGGCCTCGCCACAGCAATTGGCGAAGCCGACCTAACCAAAAGTACCGGGAGGCTCGTCGAGAAGCTGGGTCCAGTGGCATTCACTTTCGACATGACCGAATCTGCAATAGCCATCAGGGCCTTTGCTTCGCTGGCAGATCCAACATTCATTGATGCGGTGCTCCCGACCCAAGACCGTTCATCCGAGCTACCAGCGGCAACAATGGCAGCAGTCTTCACGGCGTTCAGTCAAGAAACGATCGATCTGATCACCGACGAACTTCCAGACGGCGCCACCAATGCGTCTCCAATTGAGCTCGACCGCAACACGCTGATGGAGCTGCTCGAAGTATTCAAGGGAGATCTGGCCTTTGGCGTATTCGAAAGCGATCGAGGCAGCATCAGCACAATCCTCGGCATGCCAGCCGACGCACAGATCATTGTCGGGACAGAAGACGCTCTTGCAACCATGGAATCTCTCAATGGTCTTCTCTCCGAGGCCGGCCTTGGCATGTTGTTGACTACTGACTCATCAAACAACGCGCTCATCACGAGAGCGGGATTTGGCGACGCAACCATCGCTGCCTGGGCGGCACGACCGAACGTCTTTGTGTTCGGCAGCGACCCCGCAGCAGCAGCGACCGTGGGCCGATCACTAGACGAGGGTGAGGTGTACCAACTCGCCAAGCAGGCCCAGACACCTGGAATGTCGACAAACTTCTTCGTTGACATGCAAAGAAGCCTTGAGTTCCTGACCACGAACGACCTTCTCACCCCACAAGATGCCGAACGGGTTGCCGGAATCGACTCGATGATCGCAATGATCGCTGGCGCCCAACGATCCGACGATGGAGCATCTTTGGAATGGCTCCTCGTCATGGACTGGTAGTGCTACCGCTTTTCGAATGTGACGTAATACCCAGCTGTGGCTGCCACACCGATCAGTGCCAGCAGAATCAATAGTTGCGCAGCCAGCCCACCAGTGAGATTGATCCGAGCGCGTAACCCGCACCACTGTGACCCAACAATGTCCTCGAACCCTTCGGTGGTGGTCTCACGCCCGTCGTGCAGAACTCCAATAGGGGGAACATCTCTAAGAATGAATTCAGCCGCCTGAACTTCGTCCATCGACACCTCGACTCGGAACTGTTCGGCGGGCTGTAGATCCAATTCAAGGCTTTGGGAGACTGACAGTGGAGAGGCTGTCTGTCCAACCACAAATATCTGCCGATGGTGGCGCGTCGTCCCCTGAATCTCCCAAACAACTCGATTGTCAAGCATGCGGATCAAGGTCACGCGGCCTAGATGTTCGTCACACGCCACAGCGTTCACAATCAGCGCCTCACCGTCCTGGGTGTAGCCAACAGCCACTCGACCTGGCAACTCGTCGCCCTCAGGGGCTTGGAGGATCAGGGTGGCTGCAATACTTAGAAACACGACGATGCCGACGATGATCGCTATGGGGGCCTTGAACTGTCCCAGCCCTGCTTTCAGTTCGCCCGCAGGAAGAATGTCCTCAATAGCCATTGGCCAAGCTTAGGGAAGTCGGCACACGGTGGGTCAGATTCATTCACGACACAAGCTTGAGGGCTCACCGCAACTGGGAAACGCCCACGAGAACCCGAGCTATGCCGACGGACCTAACGCTTTACCGAGAAGCCTCTTAGTCGAAGGCTGTTACCCACAACAGTCACCGAAGAAAAGGCCATAGCAACCGATGCCAGCATCGGGTTCAGCAACCCGACGGCCGCCAGAGGGATCATCGCAACGTTATACGCAAAGGCCCAGAACAGGTTTTGTTTGATGACACCGAAAGTACGTCTTCCCAACTTGATCGCTGTGAGAGCGAGGAGGGGGTCGCCCGACATCAAAATCACGTCACCAGCTTCAATGGCGACATCGGTCCCTGTGCCAACCGCCATGCCCATGTCCGCCGCAGCAAGAGCTGGAGCGTCGCTGACTCCGTCACCTACAAACGCCACTTGAAGACCAAGCTCCTGGAGCCTCACGACCTCTTTCGCCTTATCTCCTGGAAGGACCCCTGCGCGAACTTGATCAATACCCACCTCGTCGGCGATACGTCTCGCTGTAGCCTGGTTGTCACCCGT
>CAXMSI010000183.1:0-283 GCA_964196085.1 uncultured Acidimicrobiia bacterium
TCTTCCTCGAGGGCGGGTAACGGGGCCTATTAGTTTGTGCTTGTGGATTCTGTGGGGAAGAGAAACAAGGCTGTCGTCCATTGATTGGTCGAGGGCTTCAACAACGGTTCGGTCTCCGGGAGAATCCGGCCGACTGGGAAGAAGGCTGAGTGACGAGCATTCTCTGCCTACAGGTTTGGCCGTCGGTGTGATCGTAGATGCAACTCAGGTTCATGACAGGTGCCAGCAATACCTCCAGCTCGAGTTCATCACGCCACCAAGGAGCTTGAGAACCCAAAGTACC
>CAXMSI010000183.1:293-3714 GCA_964196085.1 uncultured Acidimicrobiia bacterium
AGTCATTCCACCAGCGACATCCCCTTCTAGGACCCTTGCAAGCCATAGGCCTCGAAGTCAAGACAGGGTGAGCAACGCGGTACCCCGTGAAGGCCCAAGGATGAGCCAATGGTCGATCTCGACATTTACGCGTAGCTTCTCCATGTCCTCGATCAGGTGGGGCGCCGACCGATTCAGACGCTTCTGTCGCGGCTCTCTCCACTACGCTTGGAACAGCCCCATGAAAAATACCACAGAGACTATAAGTGCGTTGTCCCTACTGCTCCATGACGCGTACGGGATGGAAGGTGTTCTGACCCGCCTCGGTGGTGAAAACATCAATTTCCGGGTCGACACACCAACCGGAGACCGGTATGCCTTGAAAGTAGTGAGGGTGCTCTCGTCTGAGGATGCGGAGCTCGAGCGAGCGGCAGCTGTACTCGTGAGCGACGCTCCCATCGGGCTCACGGTGCCCCGGCTCATGCCTAATCGGAGCGGCGAAGCAGTGACCCAACTCGAGCACGAAGGCGAGGTTGTCAGCGCTCGCCTTTTCACGTGGTTGGACGGGACGGCCTGGATGGATCTCGGTAAGCCGACACCTGACATGCTCGCGAGCTTGGGACGGAAACTTGCGGCCGTCGACCTCGTTCTCGCAGGGGAAGAAGTGCCTGGCGCCCGACGCACTCACGACTGGGATCTCACAAAGGCCGGCCAACATCGCTCGAAGACAATTCTCGTCCCCGAAGCGTCACGACGATCCTTGCTCGAAAGTGCGTTCCACCTGTGGGCTGTTGCTTGCACGGAGCGGGTCAACCGGCTGCCGTGGGGTCTGATCCACGGTGATGCAAATGATGAGAACCTGCTCATTGCCACACCCGATACGGGCGAGATCACAGGGTTGCTTGACTTTGGCGATTGCCTGTACAATCCGATCGTGTGTGATCTAGCGATCGCTCTCGAGTACGCGATGTTCCGCACCGAACATCCGCTTGACGCCGGAGCATTTGTTGTAACGGCGTACCACGGCGTCCGTCCACTAGCGCTTGCTGAGCTAGAGGTGCTTTTCCCGTTCGTTGTTGGTCGCTTGTGCGTGAGCGTCACTGTGGCCGCTGAGCGGCGGCGTGTCGACCCGGAGCATCCGAACTGGTTCGACACCGAGGAACGCTCCTGGGGGCTGCTTGAGCGGCTGATGAACTCGAATCTCGTCGATGCTGGCAACCGCCTTGCGTCCGGGACCGGGCTCGTCCCGTTCCCGCCGGACGGAGCCACGGTTGGCGAGCTCCTCCCCCAAGAAGAAGCCGGAGCTGCCGAGATCGAACCCTGAAGGTGTTCCTCCATAAGTGCCAGACGCGGTCCACCGTGAATGCACAGAACTGAAGTTGGTTCAAGGCTGCCCCACGGTCCCAAAACCCTCCATCTCCGACGTCTGATAGCGCTCATGGCATGGTTGTTCTAGTAATCCTTAGAACTGCCCGGGTCATTCTTCATCAGGGTGGCACCGAGGTCCAGCAGCTTGTCGTTGAAGAAGGCTTCTGCGTCTTCAATAGCCTTGTTGTAGTGCTTGGTGCCAACAACGGCATTTAGATATTCGACGATCAATCGAGCCCGGAACTCACTCATCGGCTCATCAAATTGCTTTTGATAAAACCCGCTCAAGGATGATGCTAGGTCGCTCAGGGCTTCCTCGCTCAACTTCCCGACATCCTCACGCTTCACCATGTATCGATTCTAGGTTCCCCGCTGAAGGAAACTCTGACTTCTGGCAACATGTTGGATAGGTTATGGTGCCATCTGGACACGCGAGGTATGTCATGCACCCGGTTTTAGGAGTCGATATTGGTGGAACAGGCATTAAAGCCGCCCTTGTCGATGTGGCCTCCGGAAAATTGCTCTCTGAACGGGTCAAAGTACCGACCCCTGAAGCATTCTCTCTCGGGGCGGTTCTTACCGCCCTTCAAGAAGTCTCTGCGATGCTGCCCAAAGTCGGGGCAGCTGGAGTCTGCTTTCCAGCAATCGTTTCTGGAGGTGTGGTGCGGTCAGATCCGACTTCACGTCGTCACAAGGGCTGGCTTGGAGTCGATCTTGAGGCTGAGTTCTCGAAGGTTCTTGGGATACCAACGACCGCTCTCAACGATGCTGATGGGGCTGCAGTTGCTGAAATGGGTTTTGGTGCAGGGCAAGGCGAGTTAGGTACCGTCATGGTGTGCACGCTCGGCACGGGCATTGGTAGCGGGCTCTTTTCGAGGGGACAACTAGTGCCTAACATCGAAATCGGGCGTGTCTACCTTGCCAATAGCGAACTGACTGGGGAGTATCAGGCCTCGGAACGTGCCCGCAAGGAAGAAGATCTCTCTTGGGAAGAATGGGGCAGGCGGGTTAACGAGTTTCTTCACCAGGTAGAATACATCTTCGCTCCAGACCTCCTGGTTATCGGAGGCGGCGTATCCCGGAAGCACGAGAAGTTCCTTAAATATGTAGACGTGTCTTGTCGAATCGTTCCCGCCCATCTACGGAACAACGCCGGAATCGTTGGAGCGGCGCTCTACGGCGCCAAGTAAGCTTCCGGTACCCCTCTCCCCTGCTTCGACAGCTAGCCTCTTGGATGTTCTAAGGAGGCATCTTGAAGACGAATCTGACGAGAAAACAGCTGCTCATCATGTTTGGAATGATCTATTTCGTCCAAGGTGTTATTCAGGCATATCAGCTGAATTTCTTCAAGCCACACATGGACTCAGAGGGCATCGATCCCGACCGACTTGGTATCGTCGCCACGCTGGCTCTTGTGCCATTCGTCATCAAATGGATCTTCGGAATCATCTCGGATCGGTACCCGCTTCTCGGGAGAGGGCATCGAGTGCCCTACATGCTCATAGGTCTGGTTGGCACATCGGTTGCATTTGCGGTTGCCTACACCATTGATCCATCTCAGTCCTTTGGGGTCCTCGCTGCAGTGGTTGTCACAGCTACCTTCTTCATGGCCTTTTTCGACACAGCGGCAGATGCCCTAGCTGTGGACGTGATTGAACCAAAGGATCACAGCACCGTGCAGTCGTGGATGACCGGCGGGCGAGCCGCGGGGCTTATCGTCCTGTCACTCGTCTTCGGTTGGCTTGCTGACTCAGTTGGCTACCAATCCATCTTCCTCGTCATCGCAGGGTTGTTGCTCATTCCCCTGTGGTTTGTCAACAAGGTCCAAGAGCCCGAAACTCGAACGAGTTCCACCCAGTTCGATTCGAGTGCCTTCAAGGTGTTGCTCACTTCTCGCTACCTCGCTTATGGCGGTGTTCTAATCCTTGCGTGGACGTTCTTTCAGGCAACAGATGGCCTCGTCACCTACTACATGTCAAACGAACTTGGAGCTGACGGCACTACGATTGGCCTTTACGGAACCCTCAAAGGCATCGGCATGGTTGGAGGGGCCGTTCTCATGCCAATGATGATT
>CAXMSI010000184.1:0-3663 GCA_964196085.1 uncultured Acidimicrobiia bacterium
GCCTTGTCTGCCCTGCCCAGGGGTCCCCGGCCAATTCGTCCCACTCTTTCATGAGGCGCATTGACACGCCAATGTTGCTCATCCCAAGACCCGAGAGCGCCGAGAACACTCCCCCGTGTACAGGGCGTAACTCCTCTTTCATGACACACCGCCGTCACGCACAGTCCAGCGGCGTCCCTCGATTGGCACTTCTTCATCTCGAGCAGTAGAGATGAAGGTCTGGCCATCAGGCAACGCCGCAGCAAGTGCCCTTGCTCGACCAAGATCAAGCTCACTGAAAACGTCGTCGAGCAACGTGACAGGAACAAGGCCAGTGCCCCGGGAAATAGCCGATTGCTGGGCGAGGCGCAGCGCCAACACCAACGACCGTTGCTCGCCCTGACTTGCGTGAGTCCTCACGTTGCGATCGCCCAAGAACAACATTGGGTCATCCCGATGCAAACCCACCGTTGTAGTCCGGCGCACAAGATCCTTCTCGGTAGCTTCCTCGACTGCTGCCCACAGACGCGCCTTCCATTCCTCTCTACCCCCTAAGGAGTCGACATCGCCACCCCACGTTGACGAGTAGACGATCCTTGCATCAGCGGCTTCGCCAGCAAGCTGCTCATATGCTGCTTGCACGAAAGGAGCAAGGACGCTTATCGTCGCCGACCTGCGGGCGAACAGGGCAGCTCCGGTATCAGCCAGTTGCTCGTTCCACACGTCGAGGGACCCGCGGCTTGCTCCAGGCCCGGCTTGTTTCAAGAATGCGTTTCTTTGACGCAGCGTCCTTTGGTAGTCCGCGAGATCGCGTTGGGCTACTGGCCATAATTGGATAGCAGCGTCATCTACAAAATCCCGCCGATACGAAGGCGACCGTTTAGCAATATCTAGATCATCCGGCTGAAATACAACTGTTCGAACATGATCCAGGATCCCAGCAAACTTGCTGAGTCGTTGGCTGTTGACCTGAACTCGGCGTCGACGCTCCCTATGTAACTCAATCTCGACCAGAGCCGCTCTATCGACGTGTCGCAGCTCCGCTCGCAATACTGCACCCTCGGACCCGTCTCGAACCAACGCGTCATCTGGAACCCGTCTAAAGCTCCCTAAGAGACCGAGGTACCCAATAGCTTCCAACAGATTGGTCTTCCCAGCAGCGTTGTTGCCCACAAGGACATTAATATCAGACTCTGGAACGAATCTGAGTTCCTTGTACGAACGGAAATCGCTGAGCTCTATCCAGGCCAGCTCCAACGGGAATCAGATCCGGATCGGCATCAACAGATAGAGGAAGTCGTCTTCACCAACGCCTCGAAGGACACTCGGTTTTTGTCCGTCGCGGACCTGAATAAGCACCTCATCACCCGACAGTGAGGAGATCCCGTCTCCGAGATACTTTGGATTGAATGCGATCGTGACGTCAGCCTCATCACCTGAGTAGTCACCCTCGACATGTTCAACCTCACCACCCACGTCTTGGCGGCTCACGTTGACTTCCATTCCGGCCTCACTCAAATTCAAGCGGACTGGAATGTGATCCTCAGCAAAGAGGCCAGCGCGGCCAAGGGCTTCGGTGAAAACAGCCTTATTCACTTTGAACTCGATTGGGTAAGACTCAGGGATCAACCGGCGGACTTCTGGGAAAGAACCTTCGATAAGTCTCACCGTGACAGATCCCCGATCGCTACCAAAGGCAGCCTCTCGGGAGCCAATTGCAACCTTGACCTTGGCGGCGCCAATAGCTGGCCCGACTTGCAGCAAAGCGCGGGCGGGAACGAGTCCTGATTGAGGAATCGTCACACCTTCAAAATTTCGAATTGCCAGGCGGTAGGAATCCGTAGCAACCATGTCGAAGCCGTCTTCGGTTGCCTCAAGCGAAATACCGGTGAGTACAGGACGAGCTGAATCGATTGATGCAGCTACACCAACTTGTTTGATGGCGTCGGTGAAGGATGCTCCATCAATATCAACCGAGTTTGAAAAATCAGGAGCCGGCACCTCAGGGAAATCATCCACTGGCAACTCCCGGATAGCGAAGCGGGGGCCCCGCCCCGTGATCTCAAGTTCGTGCCCGTCAGACTTGAGAGAGACAACTCCCGCAGGCATCTTCTTGATTGCTTCAGTCACCAGCCGGCTGGGGACAACAAAGGCTCCATCAGCTTTGACCTCCACGGTCACCGCTGTACGAATGGTCACATCAAGGTCAGTACCGGTGATGTGTAAGTCTGAACCACGAACCTCGCATTTCACTCCTGACAAGATTGGGAGTGCAGGGCGTACTCCGACGGCTCTATTTGCTCTAGCAAATGCGTCGGCGAGATCGTCTCTGTCTGCTCTGATATGCACAGTTAGGTCCTTCGTTGTTATTACTTAGTTTCTATTCTTAAAACTAGTAGAGGTAGTAGGGGTTGTTGATAGTTGATAACTCAATGGAGAGCCTAGTTCTTCTAGGAAAGGCGTGGTTTGATTGGTGTGGACAATTTGTGGATAAATAGGTCTTTCCCACAGGGCCGCTGATGAGTTGTTGATATCTATGGAGTTGTCCTCAGGCTTTGGGATAACGTGTTGACTTTTTCTAGGACAGATTTGTCCTTGTTGAGCAGTGTATTGATCTTCTCAACAGCGTGGACAACTGTGGAGTGATCTCTTCTGAAAGCACCACCGATTTGGACCAATGAATCATCCGTGAGCTCTCTACAGAGGTACATTGCAATTTGTCGGGCGAGGACGAGAGGTGCCTTACGACTCTTCTCTACGAGCTCGTCAGGGTGGAATCCGAACGAGTCAGCGGTGCGCTCAATGATGTGGGTGCAGGTTACGTATTGAGAGCCGCCGGGACGTAGGTCACCGAGGAGCGCAATTGCTCGATCGAGTGACGCTGGGTGTCCGTTGAGGTGAGCGTCCGCGGCTACCCTGGTGAGTGCTCCTTCAAGTTCACGAATGTTGTCCATGACATGGGATGCAATGAACTCAAGGACCTTTTGAGGCACAGGGACTGGTGCCTTTAGAGCATTGGTCTCCAAAATCGCGAGGCGGGTCTCAATGTCAGGTGATTGAATGTCGGTAAGGAGTCCCCATTCGAAACGGCTCCGAAGCCGATCCTCGAGCGATGACAGGTTTCTCGGGTGACGATCTGAGCTAATCACCATTTGCTTACCAGACTCATACAAAGAGTTGAAGGTATGGAAAAACTCCTCGAGAATCGATTCCTTGCCTTCAAAGAACTGAACATCATCGAGTAGAAGGATGTCTACCGCTCGGTACTTTGCCTTAAACCCGTCCATCCGTTTGTGGCGAACAGCAGCAATGAAATCGTTGAGGAATCCCTCAGAACTTACATACCGGACAACCCTCTGTGGATTGAGAACGTGGGCAAGGTGACCAACGGCGTGAAGAAGGTGGGTCTTACCAAGTCCCGCTCCCCCGTGAATAAACAAAGGGTTGTAGTGAGTGCCGGGGGTCTCGGCAACGGCTTGAGCAGCTGCGTGAGCAAAACGGTTAGAGGAACCAACAACGAAGTTCTCGAAGGTATACCGATGCATCAACGAAGGACCGGTGGCCTTAGGTGCTGTCTTGATCGGGGCAGATGGTCTCGGTTCTGGGCCCGGTAGGTCGAGTTGAGCGGCCTGGGCGGCTTTGACCTCGATGGTGACTTCGCCGTAGATCTGTTCGGCTGCTTTG
>CAXMSI010000185.1:0-380 GCA_964196085.1 uncultured Acidimicrobiia bacterium
TGATCTAAGTTATGGGCAACAGGAGAACTGGAGCTGTCCGGATCGATTGCTTGGCCAGATTTGAGTCGGATATTTGAGCACGAGTTTCGCTAGGGGTTGATGACTCGCACTGGGTCTTTGGTGGCATCGAGGCTTGACACAAATGTTGCGATCTCGGCCTCAGTGATGTCGCCAGCAACGACGACGTACTCGACCCCGGGAGCAAGCAGCACCATCACCACTCTGTGACCGGCAGGGCGTGAAGCTGAGAGCTCGCAGTTGGGGCAGGAAAATGAGTACGAGCCGAAAGAACCATCTTCATGGATCTCTAGGAGAAGCTCATCAACCGAAAGGTTGATAACCCCACACTCATCGCAGGTCGTTTTGATTCTTGTCATAGG
>CAXMSI010000185.1:390-3650 GCA_964196085.1 uncultured Acidimicrobiia bacterium
TACCTTGACTGGTTTGTTGGGTGATCTGCTCGAGATCTAGCCCAGCAAGAAACGCACGCATCCTCGCCAGATTCGATTCCCGATGAGGCCTTCAGCCCCTAGGCCAGCGTGAGCGTCTCAACTGCCCTGCGGAACCGACTTAGGCCCACAGTCAGTTCTTCTCTGGTGATGTTCAGGGCCGGAGCAAATCTCACGACATTCGGTCCCGCTCGCAGCACCATAACTCCAGCTTCAAACGCCGCCGACGCCACATCTTTGGAGCGATCAACCCAGTCGCCCTGCAGGACAGCGCCCAGCCACAGACCGCGTCCGCGGACTTCGCTGAAGATACCGAACCGGTCCCCGATCCCTTCTAGCTCAGCTCGCAATAATGCAGCATGCTCACTGACCCGTTCAAGGAATCCATGGCGGAGTACTTCGTCCAGCACAGCATTGGCGACCGAAGCAGCAAGTGGATTGCCACCAAACGTTGAGCCGTGGGTTCCAATGACCAAGCTCGCTGCTACTTCGTTGGTTGTCAACATGGCGCCGATGGGGATGCCACCACCAAGGCCCTTTGCTGAGGTGAGAATGTCAGGCACGATACCGTATCCCATATATGCGTAGAAGTCGCCGGTGCGGCCAACTCCAGACTGCACCTCGTCGAAGATGAGTAGGGCACCATTTGCGTCACACAGGTCACGCAATCTCTGCAAGAAAACTGGGTCACCTTCGATGAGTCCGCCTTCCCCTTGAACCGGCTCCACCATCACAGCGCAAGTGCGTTCATTGATGACGTCAGCTAGCGCGTCGAGATCGTTGTAGGGAAGATGATGGATACCTTCGGGCACCGGCCCGAAGCCTTCTGTGTACTTGGGTTGGCCTCCAACAGACACAGTGAACAACGTTCGCCCATGAAATGCCTTCTGAAAGGAGACTATTTCGTGCTTGCCGTCACCGTAGTTGTCAAAGGCGAACCGCCGCGCAAGCTTCAGAGCAGCTTCATTCGCCTCTCCCCCAGAGCTACAGAGAAACACCTTGTCGGCGAACGTGTTGTTGACAAGCGTCCTAGCCAACCGAATGCCCGGTTCTGATGCATACGCATTGGAATGGTGCCAGATCTTGCTTGCTTGAGCGGTCACAGCAGAGATCATTTCAGGGGCCGCATGACCGAGGGTGTTGACTGCAATACCGGCAGACAGGTCGATGTACTCAGTCCCTTCGACATCCCAGACTCGAGAGCCGAGGCCGCGCTCAAGTAACTTTGCGGCGGGAGCGTAATTCGGCGTAAAGACCTCATCAAACGTTGCGCGAGTAATCCGTGTTTCTTCCATGGTTGGGAGAGTCTACAGCGTTACCCTTATCGCCAGCATGCTCATTGACTTTGAATCAACGTTTCAATCCAGAGAAGCCGAAGCAATCGAGCTTCTCTGTCGCCTTTCGGCTCAAAACAGTGGATCGTATAACCTCGACGGCCTTTCAGCGACCCAACAACTTATCACCGAGCTTTTTGAACCGTTCTCCTCGGTGACAGCGTCACCGTTATCGCCGTTTCGGGTGATCGACGAGGACGGATCCGAACAGCATGTTGAACTCGGCGAGCTGATCGATATCCGTTCCCACTTTCAAGAAGGTCCAGAAACTCTCCTAGTCAGCCACTACGACACGGTCTTCGGAGTCAACCACCGCTTCCAGAAGCCGCTGCGCTCCGGAGATCGACTCGTCGGCCCTGGGGTTGCGGACGCAAAGGGTGGCATCATCGCTCTCTGGCTAGCTCTCTCGGAGCTGACCTCGGCTGGTGTCCCAGTCCGATGGCGGCTGCTCATCGTTCCTGATGAAGAGATTGGATCGCCAGGCTCAGCACCCATGCTGCGCTCCGCTGCACGTGACGCATCGGCGGGCTATGGTTTCGAACCATCAATGCCTGATGGAAGCATGGCTGCGGTCCGGCCTGGCTCGGGGACATTCACTGTGCGTGTTTCTGGAGTTGCGGCGCATGCCGGCCGTTCATTGAACGATGGACGCAACGCTGTTGTTGCCGCAGGAGAGATCCTCGCTGCTATCGAGGCACTCAATACCCACCCCGACGTCCTCGCAAATCCTGCGTTCATCAGAGGGGGCGGGCCTACAAATATCGTCCCGGATTTCTGCCTTATTCGGTTCAACGTCCGGCCAACAACCAACCAGTCACGCGATTGGGCACTGCAATCCATTCAGACTGCTGTTGCTGCTGTCGCCGAACGCGAGGGATACTCGGCGGAACTGATCGGCGGTTTCAACCGCGCACCCAAGCCAATGACTCCCGCATACCGAGCTCTCCTTGACCACGTATCGACAACCGGAGCGTCGCTTGGTCTCGCGATCAGTTCGGCAGATACTGGAGGAGTTTGCGATGGAAATGTTCTCTTCGAAGCTGGGCTCGTCAACGTCGACAACTTGGGCCCAATTGGGGGTAACCTTCACGCCGACGGCGAGTACATCGAAATCCATACTCTGGTCGAACGAGCACGTCTTGCTTCAGCTCTGCTGCAAAGCCCAGAATCTATACAGAAGGATGTGTAGCCGATGCTGATTGTTCGACCCGCAACCACAGATGACCTCGACAGCCTCATGGCGCTTTTTGCCAGCGCCGGTGACCGCCTTAAGGGCATGTCATCCCTCAGACCGAATCCTGACTATCTCAGCAGCCGGTTGGAGGACAGTGAAGCCGCGTTCAACGACCCCGTTTCGCCCTCTGAAGGTGCCAGAAACTTCTTCTTTGTTCTCTGTGATGCTGACGATCCAGCAACAGTGATCGGGACGTCAGCTATCTACGCCGCAGTCGGCCTCGAGTCGGCGTTCTACTCCTACCGGGTAGGCACCTCAGTCCATGCGAGCCGAGAACTCGACGTGTATAACAAGTTCCGCACGCTCATTGTCACGAATGATTACACGGGCGTAACTGAGATCGGATCATTGTTCCTGGACCCAAACTACGTTGGCCGAGGGGCTGGGAGGCTCATCTCTTTGTCCCGAATGCTCGTCCTGGGCCAGCACAGGCAACTCTTCAACCCAACAGTCATCGCCGAGATGCGAGGCTTCCAAGACGACGATGGGAACTCTCCACTATGGGAGGCACTTGGGAGAAGCTTCTTCACCTTGCCCTTCCCTGAAGCCGATCGGATCTCAGGTCTTGGCAACAAGGTCTTCATCGCCGAACTCATGCCAGACCACCCAATCTACGTTCACCTGCTTCCTCAGGAGGCCCAGGACGCGATTGGGAAGGTTCACCCCTCAACTGT
>CAXMSI010000186.1:0-242 GCA_964196085.1 uncultured Acidimicrobiia bacterium
AGGGCCGTTCTATCAAGCTCGAGGCTTTGTGCCAACTGGGGAGATCGTGGATGAGGAAACCGAGGCGCGCAAGTCGCTCGTCTGAGAGGTGACACCCACCAAGCGGTTCAACCCGCAACCGCGGCCATGCCCGCTTCAAGACTGAATCTGCCTTCGAATAGCGCCCGTCCTACAACCACCGACTCGTACCCGGCAGCTGCAAGGTCCTTCACGTCTTGCAGCGACCCGACTCCCCCTGAGGC
>CAXMSI010000186.1:368-3609 GCA_964196085.1 uncultured Acidimicrobiia bacterium
CAATACCCGTGAGGAGGATACGGATCACTCCACACGACTTGAGGTGATTGAGAACATCTGACAGCTCTTCGCCTTCATCGAGCCAACCCGACCCGCGCGCTCGGCCATCCCGTACATCAACAGCAGCCACAACCCGCTCCGGTCCAACCGCTTCGACAATCGACTGCAACGGCCCATCTGGTGAGAGAGCCGCAGTGCCAATCACCACCCGATGTGCACCTGCAGCAAGGATCGATGTAGCCGTTTCGAGGGACCGAATACCTCCCCCGATCTGAAAAATGATGCCCTCGTTCCTAAGAGCATCGCAAAGGATCAGCTGTGCTTCTAGCCCGCCCGACCTGGCAGCGCCAAGATCCACAATGTGCACCAGCCCCGCGCCAGCCTCGACCCACCTTCGGGCTGCAGCAGCTGGATCGTGCCCGTAGCGAGTGACCTCGTCGTAGTTGCCTTCTACCAGCCGGACAACAGCTCCTTCGAGAACATCGATGGCTGGGATGAGGATCATGAGACGATTCCAATACGTTCGTTGACTTCTTCGCGTTCCACTGTGTTATCATGCTAACACAACTCGACAGAGCGGAAGCCCATGAGCACACCAACAGACGAGGACATCAACGAATTGCTTGACGTCATAGCCTCACTACAGAACAGGGCGGAGGCGGCAGCATTCTTCGCCGACATCGCTACGCGCAGCGAGATCAACGGCTTCGCGGCTCGCTGGCAAATCGCCCAACTCCTCGACGAAGGCATTGCCTATCGAGAGATCGCTGAGCAAATGGGCACCTCCACGGCCACTGTCACCCGGGTGAATCTCGCACTTCAGCACGGTTCCCACGGGTACCGACTCGTGCTTGACAGGCTCGCCACGTGACAAGCGACCTCTTCCGCGTGGCCGTCCCCTCTAAGGGTCGACTGCGTGACGACACAGTGACCCTCCTGCGAGACGCCGGACTCCGATTCGACATCCCTTCCAGAGCCCTGTCGGTGAAGGTCCGCAACGCCGAAATTGAGCTGCTCTTTGTACGTGCCGACGATATCGCTGAGTTGGTAGCCACAGGGACAGCGGAGCTTGGGATCACTGGCCAGGACCTCCTCGCCGAGTTCGGAGCTCCTACCAAGGTCCTTGCCGAACTCCGCTTCGGCTACTGCCAGCTTATGGCCGCTGTCCCGAGAGCTTCTTCAGTGACGACGATTACAGGACTCGCAGGCCTGCGTGTAGCCACAGCCCACCCAAAGGCCGCCTCGGGATACTTCGAGGCCAACAACATCGATGCCTCCGTGATTGCGCTTCGAGGCAGTGTCGAAGTTGCGCCGAAGCTTGGCGTTGCTGATGCCATTGTTGATCTGGTGTCCACCGGGTCAACTCTCACGGTGAACGGCCTACGGACGGTCGGTACGATCCTCGAGTCCCAGTCCGTGCTCTTCACCTCATCAGAAACGGCAAGCAGCGAGAAAGCTATGTTGACCCAGTTCACCACTGCTCTGCAGTCGGTTATCGACGCTCGCTCCAAGCGGTACTTACTGTTGAACTCCCCCCGCGAATCTGTCGACGCCATCATTCATATCATTCCCGGCCTGGCAAGTCCGACAGTTGTGCCCGTAGCCAACTCAGGCTGGTGTGCCATCCATTCAGTAGTCGATGTCGATGCGGTATGGACGCTCCTGCCCCTCCTCAAGAGCGCGGGAGCAACCGACATCTTGGTCACCCGCATCCAGCAAATGGTCGCCTAATGGTGTCCCTCCCCCGATACACCCTTGGGACCCCCGCGGCAACGGCCTTGACCGTCCGGTCGGCCGTCCCTGACCAAACCGTCCGCGAATCAGCAGCTGAGATCTGCGCTGATGTGCAACGCCGCGGGGATGTGGCAGTACGAGAGAACTCAGAAGAGTTCGGCGGAGGCCGCAAAGAGGTACGAGTAAGCCGAGCCGAGATGCAAGCGGCCCTTAACGTGGCTGATCCTCAACTCGTATCAGCCATCGAGACGGCTATTGCAAACGTCCGGACGGTCCACCAGGCACAACTGCCTGTCGGACACACATCGCACCCCGATGCAGGCGTTTCCATTGAACGAGCCTGGAGCCCTATGAAGCGGGTTGGAGCCTACGTCCCCGGAGGAACTGCGGCCTATCCTTCCACTTTGATCATGACCGTGGTCCCTGCTCAGGTGGCAGGAGTTGAGCAGATTGTTGTGACCTCCCCCGCAGCTGACGGTGCCATCCACCCAGCAATGTTGACCGCTGCAGCGATCCTCCATATCGACGAATTCTACGCTATCGGTGGAGCTCAAGCCATTGCTGCGTTGGCGTACGGCACTGAGTCAATCCCCCGGGTCCAGAAAATCGTAGGACCTGGCAATGCCTACGTGACTGCTGCAAAGCTCGAGGTGTACGGGACCTGTTCGATCGACCTCCCAGCCGGGCCGTCAGAGGTGCTCGTAATCTGCGATGGCTCCGAGAACCCCACGCATGTTGCCACCGACCTCCTCTCTCAGGCTGAACATGGGCCCGACTCCCCCGCCGTACTAGTGTCGACAGACCAAGATTTCCTCGGCCGGGTCGAGGACGCTCTTTCGGGCATCCTCGCCACACTCGACAGGTCAGCAATCCTGAGCGCCGCCCTAACGAACCACGGTGCTCTTGTATTTGCATCGAACCTCGCAGAGGCTGTCGCTTTCGCCAACGACTACGCACCCGAGCACATCACAGTGCTCACTACCGACCCTGAGGCTCTCGTCCCTCAGCTCACTAACGCTGGATCGGTCTACGTCGGTGCATGGGCACCTGAGTCAGCAGGTGACTACGCAACCGGAGCCAATCATGTACTCCCCACCGGAGGACTCGCCCATGCCGAAGGTCCCCTTGGTACCCAGGACTTCGGCTCTTGGAGACAGATCCAACGCATAAACCAAGAGGGTCTCAAGGCGCTCGCACCCACAATCGCTACCCTCGCCCGGGCAGAGGGTCTCACGGCTCACGCACTTTCGGCCGAGATTCGACTCACCAACCGACCCGTCAAAGAAAGCACATCATGAGCCGCACAGCCACCGTGAATCGCAAGACCCGCGAGACCGATGTTTCAATCTCGGTAGATCTCGACGGAACAGGGATCTCTGACATCAGCACCGGTGTCGGCTTTTTCGATCATCTCCTCGAAGCACTCTCGAAGCACTCGATGATCGACCTCACGGTCAAGACCGAAGGCGACATTCACATCGACGACCATCACACCGTTGAAGACACG
>CAXMSI010000187.1:0-312 GCA_964196085.1 uncultured Acidimicrobiia bacterium
GCATACGGTCTGCATCGAGCAATGGATCACGCCGGGGCCGTGGCAGGTCCGCTGGTCGCCGCGGCCCTCTTACTGATCCCCGGCTTCACTCTGCGGCGAGTGTTCCTGCTTGCGGCCATCCCGGCCAGGGCGTGGCTGAGCAAGTTGAAAGAAGACATCGACCGCGGGGACGCTGAGCACCACCGTGGGGGCAATCTGCGGCTTCCACTCCGAGCATGCCGGAAAGGCAGCTGATTGGCTAGATGAGATCTGTGCCATCCCGATTCGGGAGGCCCCGCCCCATCAGCCGCGTAGCCATGTCAGGATTTGTTC
>CAXMSI010000187.1:322-3578 GCA_964196085.1 uncultured Acidimicrobiia bacterium
CTGCCGTATCCGAAGGCAGATCGAAGTGGCGTTGCCTACCGACTATGAGCACGTCAGTTGCATTGACGCGGCGCCGAGATCCCTGCCCCGTTGCGCTACCGACGCGCACGACCATGTCACCAACCATGGCGCCAACGGGATGCGTTGAACTCGTTGTCACCACCCCGGCAATGAAGTGCTGCTCTACGCCGTCAGGAGGGGCCACGTCGCCAACTGCATCACTAAGCAGCTGTCGTGGGTCAACCCGCGACAGCTCCGCTCTTCGTGTGCTGCCAAAACGGAGATCCTTTATCCCCGCGCTGCGTCCTGACAGGAACTCGCCTAGGGGCCGGCTCTCCGGGGTGAAGCTCAATCCCCAGGCCAGCAGATTGGCACCCTTCTCTAGCGGGGAGCCAAGATGCGGTGTCCCCAATGTGATCAGATGACGGGTCTTCGTCGCCCACCTATGACCGGCATCGATACCAGCGCCGAGCGCACTGCGGGCAACCAGACCGCCCATCGAATGTCCTACCAGAGCGACCTCGGTGATCTCGACCGGCCAGGCGGCCACGACCTCCTCGAGCATTTCGGCCAGGTCCTCACCGTTGGCAGCGACATGCCGGCCCGTGTTGTACCGCAGGAGGACTGGGGTGAAAGAACCTTCTTTGAGCATGTCGACAAGATGAGACGACTCCTCTGAGCTGGCCAGCCAACACCGTTCGGTCTGGCCGAGTCCGTGGATCAGAACAACCAGCCTGCCACCGGCGTTAGCAGTTCCGTTCGGTGAGATACTGGCAAGGTCAGCAGATCGGCCCTCGCTGTCGCGGAAGCCCATCTCAGTGGCGAGGCCACTGTTGCGACTCTCTAGGTCGTCACCCCACAGGGCGTTTGCAGTGGCCCTCAGCCCACTTCCGACACGAGAGCCACGCTCCGCTCGCTGCCTATTGATGAGGAATGGCAGGAGAGCACCCATTGCAGATGCAGCAAACCGAACGGATCCGTAGATTGTCTTTGTTATGGTGTTGTAGCCGCGCTTTGCGGCCTCACCCGATGATCCGGCGATGCCAAACCATCTGTCTGCAATCGCGCTGTGCATGCCCTCAATCGGGGCAGTAACGCGGTCGACGGTAAGGCTGAAGAGCTCTCCGATCGCCCACCAATCCTCACCTGCCCCTACGACACGTGGATCGGGCTGGCTGCGTTCGGTGGATTTCATTGGTGGCGGACCATCCTCGAGAGGTGTGTCGACGACGCACAGAACTATAGGTTCAATCCGCTGTCTCCAACAGCAAGAAGCCCCCGCCGAGGCGGGGGCTTCTCAATTGTTCAGAGTTGGGCCTATGCCCGTTTCTTCTCTGGTTTTGGCTCAGGCAGAAGATATACAGCGCAGGGGCACCTCGGTACGGTGCACCCGATGTCGCCACGATGCTCAACGCGGGGATGCCCGCATTCGACGCATCGTAGTCTTCCGCCGTCAACCGGTCGTTGACGAGTGGAGCTCAACGGGAGCGTTCTTTGGCCTGATTCACAGTGAGGTCACGTCCGTCGACGGTCTGGCCATTGAGCTCTTGGATAGCCGTTGCGGCATCCTCGGACGATGCCATCTCGACAAAGCCGAAGCCGCGCGACCGTCCGGTATCCCGATCAGAGATGACCTGAGCCTTGACAACCTCGCCGTGAGCTTCGAAAAGCTTCTCGAGGTCGGAAGACGACGTGCCGAATGTGAGGTTGCCTACATAGATGTTGGTGGACATGATTTGTGCTCCTTCAGAAGCGTTGGACCGTCGGGGGGCAGACGCCCCGCTTGATTGCATTCGAAGGCTCACAAACTCGTGAACGTAGTCCTGCAGACCCTGCGATCACTCCACCAGACGGACTGTGTTGGGGGAGTTGGCGTTGTGCGCCTTGTGCGCACCTAATGCAAGTATAGACCTACTCACGGCAGCACTGGTGCTGAAACGTGGTGAATGCCCTCTGCTTCAGCCTGCATCGAGGATCGCAAGGGTCGCGCCGAGCCACTCGATGGACTCAATCGTGATGGGGTCCACGACTAGCTGGACATGATCTACGCCTGTTGTTGCAAACCCTAGGAGTGCTTCGGCCACGTCGGAGGGGGAGCCGCTGATCGCATTCGATCCTTCATGCTCAGAGTCCCCGTAAGCCCGACCGGTCCCCCCGGGGGCTTCAATCATGATCGCAACTGTCCGGGATACCTCAGCAGGATCGCGCCCCACCTCGAGACAAGCAGCATCAAGCTTATCGAGCAGTGTGGCCAGGCCTGTGGGTGTGTTTCCGTACCAAGCGTGCCAGGCATTCCACATATCGACGTGGGGGAGCGTTGCCCGCAGCACCCGCGGCCCCTCCGACCCGACCATTAACGGTGGGCCACCGGCGCGGGGCCGGGGCACCAACTCACATTCGCGAACCGTGTAATACTCGCCGACGAAATCGATCGCTCCATCGCGGAGCAGAGTCCGGATGATGGTGAACGCCTCCTCGAACCGGCTCGCCCGGTGATCGAAGGAAAAACCAAAAGCGTCGTACTCCGTCGGATTCCAGCCAGCGCCAAGACCCACGATGAGTCTGCCGTCCGAAATCTCATCGACCGTGGCTGCCTTCTTCGCAAGCATTGCCGGACTATGAAACGATGTCGCTGCCACCAGCGGTCCGATCTCAACCCGCTCGGTGACCGCAGCAATGGCTGCGAGCAGAGACCATGCCTCCCACGGACCACGGGCACCCTCGGGTGTTTGATAGAGCAGATGATCCCCCACCCAAACCGAATCGAACCCGACGGCTTCGGCCGTCACCGCCATGTCCCGAAGTTCTGGCCAGCGCACCTCACGCTCGACTTCGGGAAGCTGTACACCAATCGCAAAGGGTCTACTCATGGAAGAAACAATAGGCCGGCCTGTCGAAAGGTGCGCAGTTCGTTCGTCGTACCTATGAGAGGCGCCCCAGACTGCGGGCGCCGTGCCCAAGGAGAGGGAAATGGCTGATCACAAGATCGTGCATTGGGAGTTGATGGGGCCGGATGCTGACAAGTTGGGTTCGTTCTATTCGAACCTGTTTGGCTGGGATCTGAAGCCCTATCCAGGGATGGATGGCTACAACGGTGTCGACGCTGAGCAAAGTGGGGTCGGAGGGGCTATCGGCTCCGGCAACGAACACATGCCCAGCTATCAGACAATGTATATCCAGGTCGACAGTGTCGATGAGCACCTAGGTAAGGCCGAGGCCAACGGCGGTTCGACCGTCCTGGCCAAGACGGTCATCC
>CAXMSI010000188.1:0-3571 GCA_964196085.1 uncultured Acidimicrobiia bacterium
TTCGTAGCGACATAACCATCTTTTCCCTGATCGGATCCATTGGTGGGTTGGTGACTTGAGCGAAGAGTTGGTGGAAGTAGTGGGTAAGCCGCCTCGGCTCAGCCGACAACGAGGCAAGAGGCGTATCGGTACCCATCGACCCAATAGGGGTTCTCCCCTCTGCCATCTCTTGCAGGATCAAGCGGCGTTCTTCTGGGTCATACCCAAATACGCGAGCCAACTTGACCGGGTCGACATTGGGTGGGGGCTTGGCGTTGAATGCATCCTCGACGTATAGGGTGTCTTTGGTGATCCACTCCCCGTACGGCCTCTGCTTTGACAGCCGCAAGTTGATCTCGTCAGAAAAGGTGACAGCACCACTCTGGCCGTCAAATAGCAAGGCTTCTCCCGGACCCAGTTGACCCGTTTCGATCGCGACAGCCTCCACTGAAGGACAAACGCCAGCCTCTGAGGCAACCAAAACGTGATCCTCAGAGAGAATCCATCGGGCCGGGCGCAAGCCGTTTCGATCAAGACCGGCGATAATAGAGACACCGTCAGTGCCAACAATCGCGGCGGGGCCATCCCACGACTCGGTCAAGAAGGCGTGATACTCGTAGAACGACCGCAAGGCGGGATCCATCTCGGGCACGTTCTCCCACGCAGCAGGAAGGAGCATTTCCTTGACATGCTCGATACTTCGTCCACCTCTGACAAGCAATTCGAAAATATTGTCGAGGCTGCCCGAATCGGAGTAGTTCGACTGAAGAAATGGCACTAGATCACCAGATCTCTCTCCAAACACTGGTGATGCCGGGTTGACCTCGCGAGCAGTCATCCAAGCTCGGTTCGACTTCACCGTGTTGATCTCACCATTGTGGGCCAGGGTCCGGAAGGGCTGGGCGATACTCCAGGCGGGAGCAGTGTTAGTCGAGTAACGCTGATGGAAGATGGCGAAGGCCGTTTCGAACGTTGGATCTCGGAGGTCCCAATAGAAGTCGGAGATCGTCGCAGCGGTATACAGTCCTTTGTAGACCACAGTTCTTCCTGAGGCGGAAGGGATTGAGAAACCGGTCAGGCCCTCAGCTTCAGCAACGCGCTCAACGCGCCTCCGCGCCAGATACAACAACCGCTCGAACTCTTCTGCATCGTCCACACCCCCTGGGGCTTCTACGATGAGCTGCTCGATCCGGGGACGCGTTGCCTTCGCTCTGGTTCCCAGCACCTTGGGATCAACGGGTACCGGACGCCACATCAGTCCAGATATACCTTCGAATGCCACAGCACTTTCAACCACCTCACGAGCCCTCTCCGCCCTTTCCCCACGCGGCAGGAAGACCATGATCAGCCCCAGCCGGTCCTCAGTTGGTATGTGGTGGCCAGCCCGTTTCAAATCTCGTCCAAGGATCCGATACGGGATCTGCGTGAGGATTCCAGCCCCATCGCCGGTGCCATCTGCAGCCTTCGCACCACGGTGATCGAGCCGCTCTAAACAAGCAACACCCAATTGGAGCAGGGAGTGACTCCGCTTGCGATCCCGTGTAGCTAGGAATCCAACGCCGCAAGCATCATGGTGGTATCTCGGGTTATCGAGGGGATAGCTTGGTTGGGGATTATCCAAAAGACCAGCTCCGAATAGCGACTGCCCTTCTTACGCAGTTTTCGCAGTGCTTTGGACTATATGCCTGAGCCGGAGTAACGATAAATCGGCGCAATTATGGGAGTGTGGCTAGATCCTCGTACGTAGCAACCAGTTCGAGAGCTCCCTCGTCGCGAACATGCACAGTCGCCACCTCCATCGCCATCACGTCAGGCAGGTTCACGCTCCCGTCAGTGACCCAAATAATCCTCCGGACACCGGCATCACGCGCACCGGCAACCCACCCGCGAACCACCTTGAAGGCCGTGTCAGCAAACGAGCGCTCACGCTCGTCATCTGCGGCCTCGGTGATCAAGATCGCGGAGAAGCACCCGTGTGCTGCTGCTCCGGTATGCGACTCGTCGGATACGTCCCCAACAGCCACCTTGCATCCAAGACTTCGCAAGGGGGCGACGGAATCTAGATCCGAAACGAAGGCACGAAGCTCGGCGGTCTCGGTGGACAGGCGTTCCGCAATTTTCATTCCGAACGAGGTATCGGCCCCAACGATGATGACAGGCATGCCACCATCGTACTTCAAGACAGCTCGATGCGACCAAGGTCAAGGCAGTGGTGGTGGTCTGACTGTATCCTTGTTCGGTGCTTGATAGGTGGTCCACCTCAGAAACCAGAACAATCTCCAAGCGGTTCATCCGCGCCCGACCTTCAACGCTCGCCGCCGCTGTTGCTTACAACATGTTTTTCGCCTTGGTTCCAGTCTTGGTAGCCACTCTGGCCGGAGTGTCGCTCTTTGGCGCGTCAAGCGCCGGAATTGATGACGTGAGGAAAGTACTGACTCGGTACGTCCCAGGGTCAGTGGCCGGTTTCCTATCCGACCTCCTCCAAGAGGTTGCTGTTCAAATCGAGGGTGCGCGTGGCCCAGTCATTGTTGCCAGCCTCTTGGTAGCCCTTTGGTCAGGGGCTCGTGCATTCCGGGTACTCAACGAGGCGCTCTCGAACATCACCGGGGTCCGTGACCAGCGCCGGTGGATCCACCGGCGGTTGCTGAGTACAGGCTTCACGGCAGGGTTCGCTGTCACCCTGGTCACCAGTTCAGTCTTGCTTGTCGCTGGCGATCCGCTTGGGACATGGTTGACCTCCCATGCGCGATGGTCGCTTGCCGGTCGATTGTGGAACATCCTAAGTCTTCCTCTCGGTGCATCCATCCTTATCGTGTTTCTCTGGTCATTCTTCCGGTGGGGTGTAGCCGAGCGCCTCAAACGTGCTTGGTCCGCCGCCGCCCTCGGTGCCCTCGGAGTTTTCCTGGTGTCGCTGGGACTTCGGTTCCTCCTACCTTTCGTCAGCGGTCGAGGAAGCCTCGCCCTACTCGGAAGCGTTGCAGCGCTGCTCCTTTGGATGCATGCCATTGCCTGGGTCATGCTGGCCTCAGCGGCCTTCATGGCAGAACATGACACCGAACCTGATCAGCCTTGATGTCCTAGCCATGTCAACCTGAAACTTGCCGTCCCAATCGTAAATCAGCGCCCGACCGACGCATCGTTTTCCATCAATTCTGAGGATATGGAACAGCTGAGTCCCTGTAGCCTTCTCGCCTCAGAACGGAAGGATCCGGTTCTGACGGAGGCGGATATGCGACGGATAGCCATCACTTTGATGCTGCTGGCGGCAGCAGGCACGGCTGTTCCTGCAATCGCGGCCATGCCTGTGGGAGACTTCGTCTTTCCGCACTCCCAGCTTCGGACGCATCAAGGACGACGGACGCAGACACCTCGGCATCGACCTGGTGGCTCCCAAACTCAGCCCTGTCTATGCCGTTGCAGACGGGACCATCGTTCGCCTAGGTCGGGGCGGACGTTCTGGGTATATCGTGAAGATCGATCATGGCGACGGGGTCCAGTCCTGGTACATGCATCTCAACAATGACACCCCAGGTACCGACGATGGGCGAGGCGGATTGATATGGGCATTTGCGCCTGGTCTAACCGAGGGAAC
>CAXMSI010000189.1:0-3530 GCA_964196085.1 uncultured Acidimicrobiia bacterium
GGTGTCGGGTGACCGCGACAGCTTTCAGCTCATCAATAAGCGGGTCAAGGTCCTGTATCCGTTGCGGGGCATCTCTGAGTCGGTGACTGCTGACGAGGCCTACGTCGAGGAGAAGTACGGTATCAAGCCGTCGCTTTACGTTCAGTACGCAGCCCTCCGCGGAGATACTTCGGACAACTTGCCCGGGGTCCCTCGGGTGGGCGACAAGACGGCGGCCAAACTGTTGAATGCTTACGGGAGTCTCGAAGGTATTCAGCAGAATCTTGACGCGCTGACTCCGGCTTTGCGGGCCAGCCTTGCCGAGCACCGCGAGCGGGCCATCCTCAATCGCCGCATGATGACGTTGGTAACTGATCTTGATGTGCCCGAGGTCGATTCGCTTGGGTGGCATGACTGGAACGTTGATGGCCTCAAGCAAATGATTGAGACGCTTGAATTTCACTCGCTCTGGGACGATCTCAGCGCACTGCACCCTGATCTGGCCGAAGATTGAACAGCTCGACGTAGAGGCAACTGTGGCTACAAGTACACAAGCAGTTGTCGATGCGATTGCGTCGAAACCCCTGATTGTTCATCCGATCTGGGATGGCGATGAGGTCGACGCCTTGGTTCTCATGGGGCCAGAAGGCCCAGTAGTTGTTCCCAGCGAGCTGCTGCCAACTGCGTTCACAGCACTTTCGGATCCTGATCATCCAATCGTTGGACACCACCTCAAGCCGACTGTACTTTCTCTTGCCAAACAGGGTATTGCGGTGGAAGGGATTGTATTCGACACGATGCTTGCCGAATACGTCCTTCATCCAGCAAGCCGAGGTTTCTCCCTTGAATTAGTCGCAGAACGACGCTTGGGTCTGTCGCTCGAGGCCCAAGGGAGTGAGCCGACCATTGCCCAGGGGGCCTTCGACTTCGACGCCCTTGACGGACCTGATTTGGGAGTTGTTGGGGCATCAGTGCAGGCCATCGCAATGCTGATGGAACAGCAACGGCCCCAAATTTCAGAGCAAGGCGCAGAACAGGTTCTCACTGACATCGAGGTCCCGTTGATCTCCGTGCTCGCAGGCATGGAGCAAGAAGGTATTGCTGTTGATGCCGACTACCTGCGCCAACTCGGTGACACGCTCAGAGCTGAGATTGCTGAACTTGAGGTTGGCATCCACCAAGATGCGGGCGGTCCCTTCAACGTCAATTCAACCCTGCAGCTGCGTGAAATCCTCTTTGAACGCCTTGAATTGCCCGTCGTCAAGAAGACATCCAAGGGCGTTCCTTCCACCGACGCTTCAGTGCTTGAGAAGCTCAAGGGCGAGCATCCAATGGTCGCCAAATTGCTCAGATACCGTGAACTCGAAAAGCTCCGCGGCACGTATGTTGATGGGTACCTCCCTCTTATTGGTGAAGACGGCCGTATGCACACGACTTTTCGTCAAACCGGTTCGGCGACTGGTCGGTTGTCATCTGACAACCCAAACCTGCAAAATATCCCGATTCGGTCGGAGTCAGGCCGGCTCATTAGGAAGGCATTTGTGTCGAGGCCGGGGTGGGCGTTTGTGGTGGCGGACTACTCGCAAATCGAGTTGAGAATCCTTGCCGATATGAGCGGGGATGAGCGGTTGGTTGAAGCCTTTGTCGCTGGCCAAGATATCCACGCAGCTACAGCTGCTTCC
This sequence comes from uncultured Acidimicrobiia bacterium, assembly GCA_964196085.1. Taxonomy (GTDB): domain Bacteria; phylum Actinomycetota; class Acidimicrobiia; order Spongiisociales; family JAENVV01; genus CAXMPE01. The sequence goes on from CAXMSI010000189.1 coordinate 1,662, forward strand.
GTGTTTGGTGTGGCCCTCGATGAAGTCACTCCGGAGAATCGTCGTCGGGCTAAGGCCATCAATTTCGGGCTCCTCTACGGAATGGAAGCATACGGGCTGGCATCGCGGCTTGAAATCACCCGAGAAGAGGCATCCGAGCACATCGAGGCATACTTCTCACGGTTCTCTGATGTTAAGGCCTTCATGGACAGCATCGTGGAGAAGGCGAAGAAGACCGGCTACACCGAGACCATCTTCGGAAGGCGCCGATACTTCCCCGAGCTGCGCTCGGACAATTGGCGGGTACGTCAGATGGGGGAGCGGGCAGCACTCAACGCTCCAATTCAGGGTGGGGCCGCCGATGTGGTGAAGCTTGCCATGATCAAACTAGATCCGATGCTCGCCGAGACCCACGCAGTGTCGTTGCTCCAAATTCACGATGAGTTGGTAGTCGAGGCACCTCTGAGTGAGGTGGCTGAGGTAACCATTATCCTTCGGACAGCGATGGAAGAGGTGGCGACCCTGGCGGTTCCGCTTGTTGTCGACGTCTCAACCGGAATCAATCTGGACGAATGTAAGCGATAGGTGTAGAGTTACGCTCCCATTGGGTGCGCTGTTGTCGCGCCATGGGAAATCATTTTCCGGAGGAATAAACCAATCTATGTCAGAAAACCAAACCGTGTCTCCAGACGAGACACCTGAGACCACGGCTGAGGTTCAGCCAACCGTCGAGACAGAAGCCCCCGCTGAAGTCCAAACTGCTACCGAAGAAGCTGTCGAAACGACAACTGAAGTAGTCGAAGAAGCTCCAGCAGTGGAAGCTGAGGCCGCCGAAGAAGCTCCAGCAGTGGAAGCTGAGGCCGCCGAAGAAGCTCCCGTAGTAGAAGCTGAGGCTGTGCAGGAAGCTCCTGCAGAGGAAGCTCCCGTGGAAGAGGCAGCGGCCACCGCGGAAGCGCCCGCCGAGGCCACCGAAGAAGCTCCAGCAGAAAAGGCAGCCGGCCCGGCCGCTGATGCCAAAGGCAAGAAGGATTCGGGACCTGCCATCAAGCAGCGTCGCACTCCCAAGTTCATAGATGCTGTCAACCTGGACTCTCTGCCAGACGACGTTGACTTCCTTGAAGCTCTCGAGATGACCATGGTCAACTTTGAAGAGGGTGACATTGTTACCGGAACCGTCGTTTCTGTCGATCGGGACGAAGTGCTCGTCGATATCGGCTTTAAGTCCGAGGGCGTCATCCCACTCCGCGAGCTTTCAATCCGCAAGCATGTAAACCCATCTGACATCGTGTCCGTGGGTGAGTCTGTTGAAGCGCTCGTCCTCGACAAAGAAGACGAAGACGGACGACTAGTCCTTTCCAAGAAGCGTGCGCAGTACGAGCGTGCATGGGGCCGAGTCGAAGAACTCGCCAAGTCCGGCAACACAGTTGAGGGGCCTGTCATTGAGGTTGTCAAGGGTGGACTGATTGTTGACATCGGTCTGCGTGGATTCCTTCCCGCCTCCCTTGTTGAGCTGCGACGTGTTCGTGACCTTGATCCTTATATCGGCCAGAACACGTTTCGGAGCTCTCCTATCAGCACGTCAACCACCCTTCCGAAGTTGTAAAGGTTGGAGACAAAGTAAGCGTCAAGGTGCTTGAAGTAGATAGGGATCGCGAGCGCATCTCGCTATCAATCAAGCAGACCCAGTCCGATCCTTGGGAGTCATTCTCAGAGAGTTGCGCTGTGGGTGCCATCGTTGATGGAAAGGTCACCAAGACCGTTCCATTCGGTGCCTTTGTCACCGTTGCTGACGGCGTTGAAGGTCTCGTACACGTTTCTGAGATTGCCATGCACCGTGTGGAGTCTCCTGAACTCGAGCTTTCGCTCGGCCAGGACGTCAAGGTCAAGGTC
>CAXMSI010000190.1:0-3510 GCA_964196085.1 uncultured Acidimicrobiia bacterium
AGCAGTGGAACCACGTTCAGAGAACCAAGTATCACATTGAGCGAGGCGAGCAGGTAGAGAATGTTCTCGGCACCAATCCGCTCGGCGTTCGCCCCAATCTGCACAAGGCCGATCAAACTTACCGGACGAGCCTCGACGGTAACTTCATTCCCAACAACGCCACCAACAAGGTTGGAGAGTGTGTCGAACTGGAGAAGGTCTCCAAAGAAGCCGTAGGCCATCTTTGTGAACTGCACTATGCCCTGGCCAGCAAGGCCAGCAGACTCAAACAGACCGGGATCGGTTCGTGTCGAGAGAACTTCTGGCCTCACGCCCAGGAATCCCCGGGTCGGGTCGGATGGATGTTCTCGCAACACTGCCATCAGAGTCACCAACTGCCCGTTTCGCTCTACCTGAAACACGACGTCGCCTGGACCATTTTCAGAGATCAGCACTGACACTTCTTCCCAAGTCTCAACCGGCGTTCCCGACACAGCTGCGAATTCGTCGCCGACCTCAAATCCTGCATCCAGCCCCGGCGAAGAGCCCGTTTCGAACACCACCAACTCTTGGACGATTGGGTTGACCTGAAAATCTTCCTGCCCGTAGATGCCGACGGCCGCCCACAGAAGCAGGTAGCCAATCAAGAAGTTCATTGTGATACCAGCCAACAGCACAAGCAGCTTGGCCGACATCGACTTGTCCCGATAGGTCGAGCCTTCGTCTGCCGGAGAGATCTCTTCCGTAGGGCTCATACCGGGAATCTTCACATAGCCACCCAACAGCACGGCCTTGATCCCGTATTCGGTTTCTCCGCGCTTGACTGACCACAGCTTGGGTCCGAAGCCGACAAAGAACTCAGACACTTTCATGCCCATAGCCTTAGCCGCAAAAAAATGACCTGCCTCGTGGGCGACCACAAACGTGATCACAGCGAGGACCATGAGGATTCCACCAATCATGGTCAGAGTCTATCCAACGCGTGGGCAAACTCAGGACAAGACAATGACGAATGAACCATGAACTCGGAAGAGTCGCTCAACAGGTCTGTCCTACGGAGAGTCGCGAACGAAGCCTTCAGCAAGTGCTCTTGCTTCGGCGTCGATCGCTTTGAGTTCTTCGATTGAGCGTACCAACCGTGAACTGGCCCTTTCCAGTGTGCTCTCAATGACTTCAGCAATTCCGAGGAAACTCAGTCGGCCGGCCAAGAAGGCAGCTACTGCAACTTCGTCAGCAGCGTTGAAGACGCATGGCGCTGCTCCTCCGGCTGCCCCAGCCTCGAAAGCTAACCGCAGCGCTGGAAAGGCATCCATGTCCGGTTCGAAGAACTCCAAGTTGCGACCGGCGAGGCTGAAGGGGCCGGTTCCCTCCGCACGCTCAGGGTAAGTAATAGCGTACTGAATGGGGATACGCATGTCGGGCTCACCGACGTGGGCCTTCAACGATCCGTCTACGAACTCTACGAGTGAATGAACGATGCTTTGGGGGTGGACTGACACCTTGATCTGCTCGTAGGGTACGCCAAAAAGGTAGTGCGCCTCTATCACTTCGAGACCCTTATTGGCCAGAGTGGCTGAGTCTACGGTGACTCTTGCACCCATTTCCCACGTGGGATGATTCAAGGCCTGGATTGGAGTGATCTCTGTGAGTTCTCGCTTCGTCTTGCCTCTGAACGGGCCCCCGGAAGCCGTAAGAATGAGGTTGCGAACTGCATCACGTGGCTCGCCCTCGAGACATTGAAAAAGGGCAGAGTGCTCTGAGTCGACTGGAATGAGCGAACCGCCGCCAGTTGCCAAGGCTTCTTGAACGAAAGCCCCTGCAGCAACCATGCTTTCCTTGTTGGCCAACCCGAGTCGGTTGCCAGCCTTGAGCGCAGCCATAGTGGCATCGAGGCCAGCAAACCCAACTACACCGTTGATGACCACTGCATCGGATTCGGCAGCGAGAGCAGTCACAGCATCGGGGCCAAACGCGACTCGTCCCCCGAACTCGTCGGATAGAGCTTGTTTATCTGACGGATTGGCCACGGCCAAGTCAGCATCGGGGAACCTTCGGGCAATGGTTCGAAAGTCGTCTTCGCCTCGGCCCGAGGCCAAAGCGGCAGGCTCCATGCCAAGGCGCTGTGCAACTTCGAGGGTTTGGGATCCGATTGACCCAGTGGCCCCAAGGAGGACCAGCCTTGTCATCCCAGCAGCCCTAGCCAGAGGTACACCGCGTAGATCGACGGCAACACAAAAAGGAATGAGTCGACGCGGTCAAGTACCCCTCCATGCCCGGGAAGGATTGTGCCCATATCCTTGACACCGATTGAGCGCTTGACCATTGATTCGACCAAATCGCCAAATGGCGCAGCGATCGCGGCAGTTCCGGCGGTCCAAAGAGCGATGTTCATCGTGATCGCATCTGAGAACCATGGGGCAGAACTGAGTCCTACCGCCATGACGAACGTCAGAGCAGTTCCGCCAATCAGTCCTTCGACAGTTTTGTTTGGACTCAGCACGGGCGCGAAACGTGTTCGGCCAAGCCAGCGGCCGACGAGGAACGCCCCGGTGTCACCAGCGGCAACAGTGAGCACTATGAGAGCCAAGAGCTGCTGCCATATGTCTGCTTTCACAAGCGGACCAACGAAAGCTCCAAGGGCGGCGACCCAGATGTACCCCAGGGCAGTCACCGAGAGGTTCTCGAAAGGTCGCTGTCTCGGAACGATGGCGTAGTAGAGCATCAGAACCACGACTGATAGTCCCACTGTGGCTGCAATTCCGTACGCACCGAGTTTCCAACCAAACACAAACACGAGAACCGCGCCGACGAGCCCAACAAGAGCTATAGGCGTGTAGCCAGCCTTCCGCGAAGCGCCGTAGAACTCTCCCACAGCAAGAAACATGACTACACCAACAAACGACACGAACCATACGGGACCTGCCCACACCGCCAGCCCGGCCACAGCGATCAGACTGACAGCGGTGATGACGCGTTGCTGGAAGTGCCTTCGCTTCATGGCTGTAGCAGCTAGCTCGGCTTTAATCTCCGCTGTTTGTTCATCGTCTTCAACAACAGCGGCCTGGACCCCAGTTTCGTCCTGTTCACTAGTCATGTCGTCAAAGCCAACCACGCCAGAACCTACACCGTCGACGTGAACCGAGAGTGTTTGATCCACCGGGCCCGCAGCGTCGGCAGCACGAACGGCTTCGGCTAAGCCATCGTATTGCTGAGTGGCCGCTTCGGTAGCGTCAATGTTCTCAAGCAGCGAGGTGTCTTCGTCGGGCAAATCATCGAAGCTTTTGCGGCGCCACCGGCGAGACGTCCTCGGCTTTTTCACTTCCTCAGTCTCCGACTCTTCTTCCAAAGGCGAGGCGCCAACAGATGCTTCCTCCGCAGAAGGTTCTTCTCCCAGAGCGAAAGCCCCTTGGGAAGCCGGTGTCAGATCGTTATTCTCGTCCTCTGAATTCGGAGCGCCAGTGTCATCACCAGTAGACATCACTACACCTCCAGCAGTTCTTGCTCCTTTTGAGCAAGCTGTTGGTCGACTGT
>CAXMSI010000191.1:0-3462 GCA_964196085.1 uncultured Acidimicrobiia bacterium
CAGCTTCCAACTTGCGCAACGTCAAAGTGATTGGTCCCGACAACGGTGACTGGGTGGAGAGCGCCCCTGGAATTGTTAGCCATGCATTCAACGCAGTGAGTGGCACCCATACTTTCTTAGTTGATCAAGACGTGACCCCTGATGCATTCCTCGGGCATGTAACTCCAAGAGGGGTTGTCAAGAGTTTCAGTTACACCCCTCCGACGCTTGAAGACATCTACCGGGAGACAGTGCTGTGAGCCAACTCCAACTGATCAGAATCATTGCAACGCGTGAGTTCATGATGCGTATCAAGTCCAAGGCGTTCATCGCTGCAATGGCCATTACGGTGTTGGTGTTAGTTGGGGCCATTGTGGTTCCGTCGCTGGCCCGTGACGGAACTGACACAATCCAAATTGGAATCATCGAAGGCCAAGCCCTCGAGTTGCGAGCCGCTATCGAGCAGGTTCCGGGCCAAGTTGGCGGCGACATGGCTGATGACGAACTCGAGTTCACCACCTTCAAGGACCGCGGTGAGGCCGAGTTGGCGCTCAGTGAGGGCGTCGTCCGTGTGGTGTTAGCTGGGAACAGTGACGTTATTTTGAATCGGTCGGGCTTCTTCAGCGACTCAAGAGTCCCGGGGGTCGTAACCGTGGGCGCCCAGGTGCTGCAACTCCAGGCGGCAAGTATTGAGAGCGGTTTACCCATCGAGGATTTGGTTGCGCTCACTCAGTCGCCGCTCTCAGTAGACGTTCTCGAAGAGGAGGGCTCTGACCCGATTCGCACTGTCATTGCCTATATCGGCATGATGGCTACCTATATGGCCATTCTTATGTACGGCAGTTGGACGCTGGCTGGGGTTGTTGAGGAGAAGGCCACCAAGGTTGTGGAGACCATTGTTTCTGCGATCAAGCCACGTTATTTACTGGCAGGAAAGGTGATCGGGATTGGCTCGTTGGCCATCTTGCAGATGCTCGTATTTGCCTTAGCTGGCATAACAGCTGCCAAAGCCACCGGGGCGCTCGACAGCGTTGGCTTGCTGGGAGGTGGACTGCCAATTGACTCACTACTCATGTTGGCTGTCTGGTTCGTGGTTGGATTCATCCTATACAACACCTTATTCGCCGCTGCTGGGGCGCTCATCAACCGCATTGACGATGCTCAGGTTGCCAACATGCCGCTAGCACTCATTGCTGTTGGATCAATCCTCGCTTCGTCTGCGGCGCTCTCAGATCCCACCGGTCCTACTGCAGTGGTTGCGACTTTCTTTCCGTTGTCGGCCCCTTTCGTAGTGCCAATCAGGTTTGCTCTCAACGGTATCCCCGGGTGGCAGGTCGCCCTGTCACTGGTGCTCACGTTGGCTTTTGCAGCCCTCGCCGTGTTGGGCGCTGGGCGGATCTACGAAGGTGCAATATTGCGCTCCGGCGGCCGCGTCAGGCTACGGGAAGCATGGCGAGGCGACTCCTAGGGGTGGCTTTGTTGATGTTGCTTCATCCCGGCAAGTACGCGCTCAGGAGTGAGGGGAAACTCGTGGAACCAGACTCCAGTGGCATCGTGTAGCGCGGCCACAAGTGCTGGGGCGTAGGGGATCAGGGGCATTTCAGCCATTCCTCGAACTCCCCAGGGCCCCGATGGGTCGGGTATCTCCAGAATGATGGTCTTGATCTCCTGTGGCATGTCCATCGTTCCTGGCAAGAGGTAGCCAGAGAACGTAGGGTTCTTCATTCTACCCTCCTCGATAACCAGTTTTTCGGACAGGGCATAGCCATGTGCTTGGGCGATCGCGCCTTCGGCCTGGCCGCGAATTTGGTCGGGGTTGATGGCGTTGCCGACGTCGGTGGCACACAGCACGCGGCCGACTCGGATATGTCCCGTTTCGATATCGACGGACAGCTCAACTGTTTCGGCCACATATCCAAGAGCAACCATCGGTTGCCCGACGCCAGTTTCTGGGTCGATAATGTCGGTAGCTGGCGGCTCAAACCGAAAGTGCCCAACAGCGGGCCGGTCGCCTTCGTCCCACTTCGCCTGAGCGGCCTGAGTTGCTCCTTTGATGGCATGGCCAGACATGTAGGTGAGTCGGGAGGCCGAGGCTGAACCCGAGTCTCCGCTTGTAGCGGTATCTGAGAACGTTCCCTGGACCTGGTCGAGGGCCAATCCCGTAGCGTAAGAGGTCATCTGTAGGGCGGCAGTGTGCCCACCTTGGCCGACATCGGCACCGGAGTAGGCGAGGTGGGCTTTGGACGGCCGGTCGCCTCCGTCGAGGGTGATGGTGGCCTCACATCGTTCGGGGAACCCCATTGTGAACCCGACGTTCTTCAGGGCGCAGGCGATTCCTCTTCCTGACCGAATGGAACTCAGGTTGGGTTGCAGCGTTCGAACTGAGGCAACCAACGGGGCGCTCAGCATTGGCTTTGCCCAACCCGATTCTGCTGCGCAGGCTCTGACCACTTCACCAATTGATACGCCCTTCTTCATCGGAACCTGGGTGATGAAGTCGTCCCCGTCTTTTAAGACGTTCTTGAGCCGGATTTCAACCGGGTCCATGCCGAGAGCAGCCGCGACTTTGTTCATTTGCATTTCGGCGACAAACGACCCTTGAGGGCCACCAAAGCCTCTAAAGGCCCCGCCTGGGACCGAGTGGGTGTAGACAGCTCGGGCATCCACCCTGGCATTAGGAATGTTGTATGGGCCTGTCAGAGAAAGATGGACGTTGGAAAGGACCTTGTTGGAGGTGTAGTTGTAGGCGCCGGCATCAAGGGAACCGTCCGCGTCTACGGCGACAATCATTCCGTCTTTGGTGGCGCCCCACTTGGCGGTGATCGTGGCGCGGTGCCGCTTGTGGTGACCAACCATGCTCTCCTCGCGGTTCCAAACGCAGCGAACCGGACGGTCGATGCCTTTCGCCTTCAATTTCAGAACCGCAGCAGCCAGGACGATCTGAAGACTCATGTCCTCGCGTCCGCCAAATGCTCCACCAATGGATGGATAGATGATGCGAACTCGATCGAGAGGAAGGTCTAGTGCGTGGGCGATTTGTCCTTGATCCTCGTGGGTCCACTGGCCAGCACACTCGACGGTGACTCTGCCTTCGGTATCGATGTAGGCGACCGCTGCCTCCGGCTGCAAAAAGGCATGTTCTTGGTAGGGGAGTTGGTAAGTGCCCTCAACCACAACATCGGCAAGGCTCCAACCAAGTGTCATGTCGCCCTTCTTGATCTTGTATTCATAGAAGGTGTTGGTGTCAAGACCGTTTTCAGGGTGGACAAGAACTTCACCAGTGTCAGCCGAGGCGATGTCCCCACAGACTTCTAACTCTGCCCACTCAACCCGCAGTGCGTGGGCACCTTCGAGAGCGGCTTGCTTGGTTTCGGCGATGACAACCGCTATCTGATCAGCCTCCCAACGAGAAATATCTGATGGCACCGATGATTGCCCCGTCGCATCTGTGCCAACAAGGACTGGTTGGTCGAATATGGTCAG
>CAXMSI010000192.1:0-3419 GCA_964196085.1 uncultured Acidimicrobiia bacterium
AGTCCCAGAGCTCCGTACGAAAACGATCGCATAACCAGGCCTGAGAGAGCAGCGGAGGCTCCGGCGCTCACCCAAACTGTCGCGTCGGTGGCTCCTTGCACTCGCACCCGGTCGTCGAGGGTCAACGCCTCTAGCAAGACGGTTGCCCCCGAGACGAAGCCAACGTTCCAGCCAAGGCCAACCATAAACATTGCAAGTAGCAGAGGGACGGGTTCGGCCTGAGGGGCCTGGTAGGCCACTAGGCCTGACCCAATCAGCAGAGCCCCGGCGACCCAGATCATTCGACGAGGGGTGAACCTGTCGATCAGCTTGCCGATGATTGGAGCAAATGCGAACATCCCCAGTGTGTGAACCATCAGTACCAAGCTGATGAAGTCAAGGTCGGCACCGTTATCTCTGGCGTGTACCGGGGCCATGACCATGAGTACTGTCATGACGGTCTGGGAAACGATCAAGGTGATTACCGCGAGCTGGACGCTTGGGAGGCGAAACAGCTCCCGAAGCGGTCGCCCTTTTGCAGCGTCACCGGTGGTGCCCCCAGCGCCTTCCGTAGCCAAGTCCATAGGGTCTGGGCGCAGCAGGAAAAGATAACCAACCGCAGCGAGGGCGAAGCCTACCGCGGTGAAGACAAACGGACCAGTGAACTCGCTGCTGAGTCGAACAGTGCCGAAGCGGCCGGCGACTGGGACCAGGTATCTACCAGCAACCGAGCCAATGGTGGAGGCCCAAACTACGAAGCTAATCGCTGAAGCTCGTCGCTCTGCCGTTCTCATGTCGCCCGCGGCGTAGCGAGAGAGGGCACTCACACTTCGCCCTGCACCGAGGACGAACATCCCGAATGTAAGGAGCGCAAGACTCGCCCCGCTAACGGCGAATGCACCGATCACGGCACCAATGGCAGCGATCAAATACCCGAGGGAGAATGCTGGCCTCCGCCCGGTCTTTAAGCTGAGGTTTGAGAGGGCTGCCGACCCAAGAGCGGACCCAAACGTGCCTGCGGCTGCCGGGATTCCCGCCAGGGCTGCAGAGCCCGTGATCTCCTTGGCCACTATTGCTGTCACGGTGACTGAGATCATGAACGCCGTGGAAGCAAGAGCATTGCCTCCGAAGAGTATTCCAATGGTTCTACGTCTTTGAGTCTCTAGTGGCATCCGGCAAGTCTATTCACTTATGAGGCGACAGGATCGCTAAACAGTTGAATCGTAAGCTATGCCCAAGGTTGGTGATTAGGCTGGCTGAATGGCAGATACCCCCAATGAACTCAGCCTGCTCACGCGAGCCCTAAACATGGGGGTCACCGACGACTGTAATGAGGCCGCTGCTTCTAACCGACGCGTCTTTACTGGAGCGGCGCTAGCTATTGGCCTCTTGTCGCCGATCTGGATCACTCTATATTTTGTGTTCGGTGAGGTCCGCTCGGGCCTCATCCCCTCTGCGTATTCGATACTCTCCCTGACCAGTTTCGTGATTTTGGGTCGCACCCAGCGGTGGGAAATGTTCCGTCGGACGCAGCTGATGCTCATCTTTCTCCTTCCGTTTGGGTTGATGTGGTCATTAGGCGGCTACATCTTGGGCAGTGCCGTGATGATCTGGGCTCTCTTTGCTCCGGTCGGGGCTCTGTGGAGTGGGCAGGCAGACGAGGCGAGAAGGTGGACACTTGCATTCTTGGTCGCAGCTGTGGGGTCCGGACTCATTGAAGGATTCTTGCCGGCTACCAACAATCTCCCCGAGTGGATGATTCGTACATTCTTCGTCCTGAACATCTCAGCGGTAACAGGGGTGATTCTGTACCTACTGGCGTTTGACCGAGGTCAGAAGGATGAGTACATCGAAGTGTTGAGTCGAAATAGGGAACTCGAGGCAGCCTATTTGGCCCAGGAGATCACCTTGCGTCAGAGTGACAAGCTCGCCACATTGGGCAAGCTGAGTGCCGGCATGGCCCACGAACTGAACAACCCAAGTGCAGCAGTTCAACAGGCAGTTGGTGAGTTAGGTGATGCGTTAGATGCCTCCGGGCTGGCTGAGATAGAATGCGCGGCGTTGGGACTCGCAGAGGTCGAAATGGGTGTCTTCGCGGATCTCAACGATCGGATTGGCAGACGAGTGGATCAGCCTCTCTTCCTTGACCCTTTAGATCGTTCTGACCAAGAGACCGGCGTGCAGGGCTGGCTTGAAGAACATGAGGTAACCGAGCGGTGGGATGTGGCTCCGCTGCTCGTAGAACTGGGCCTCGGCGTATCGGATTTGGCGGCAGTGGCAGCTGATTTCCGCCCCCAGCAACTGAGTGGAGCTCTTGCTACGTTGGCCGACAGATACCGCCGGGCGAGCCTGCTGTCGGGTCTTGCCGAAAGCACCGACCGCATCATTGGGCTGGTCTCGGCTCTGAAGTCCTACACATACCTTGACCAGGGACCCAAGCAGGCTGTTGACATCCATGAGGGGCTCGATATGACCCTTGTGATGCTTAAGCATCGATTGAACACTGGCGTCGAGGTATCTCGTTCCTACAGTGACTCGCTGCCGGCTGTTGAAGCGTTCGGCAGCGAGATCAATCAGGTGTGGACGAACCTTATTGACAACGCTATCGATGCGATGGCAGGGGTGGGCTCTATTCAGCTCTCTACAGGGCGGCTGGGCGAGTCAGTCTTTGTCGAAATTACTGATTCTGGCCCTGGCATTACTCGGGAGTTGATCGAGAACATTTTCGACCCCTTTGTCACAACAAAAGGGCCGGGGGAGGGCACCGGACTCGGTTTGAATATTTCTCATAGCATCGTCACTCAGAAGCACGGCGGCTCGATATCGGTAGATTCCGAGCCTGGACGGACTGTCTTTCGAGTCGAGCTACCAATCAAGGGCAACGTGGCAGTGGTGACCCCAGAAGCTACGACAGAAGAATCGGAAGGAAGCTAGAACGCATGGCGAAACCAATTTTGCTTACGGTTGACGACGAGGTTCAGGTGTCCAACGCGGTTGAGCGCGACCTGAGATCACACTTCGGTGGCCGGTACCGGATTCTGAAAGCTACCTCGCCCCTTACAGCGTTGGACCTGCTGGCTCGAGTAAAACAGCGCGGCGACGAGGTTGCTCTCTGCGGTAGCTTGCGGCTGGTTGGTGAGATCTACCCAGAGGCGAGAAGGGTCTTGCTGACGGCATACGCGGACACATCGGCAGCCATATCGGCAATCAATGACATCGGCTTGGATCACTATCTCATGAAGCCGTGGGGTCCGGCTGAGGAGAACCTGTATCCAGTTCTAGACGATCTGCTTGAAGACTGGGAAGCGACTGCCGATCGAGCCTACGACGGGATTCGTGTAGCTGGTACTTTGTGGTCCGGCACTTCCCACGAAGTGAAAGAGTTCCTTGCTCGCTCGCAGATCGCATACAAGTGGTTGGATATCGAACGAGACGCCGAC
>CAXMSI010000193.1:0-3405 GCA_964196085.1 uncultured Acidimicrobiia bacterium
GATGTCGAGCCATCCGGATGGCAGGTGCGTGGCATGTTTGACCGAGGCAATGAACCTCGACGACGCTCATGCGTGGTCAAGGTGGTTGATGCGGTCGAGTGCAGGCACCGAGGTCGGTGCATTCTTTGACACCCTGGGCGACAGACACTGATTCTCACTGCAACGGCATAATGTTATCTTAGTGGTAACGACTCAGATTAAGGGAAGAGTTGGAATAGCCTGACCTCTGCTCTGTTGGTACTTATCACAAATACCTTTGACCAGGAGATACAAACGTGGCAAATACAACCTCCCAACTAACGCTCCCCGTACTCCCCCTTCGAAACGGCGTGGTGTTCCCGCACATGGTGGTGACACTGCAAGTGGACACCGATGAGGGCAAGACGGCTCTCGATGCGGCCGGTGACGCAGGTGGTCAGATTCTGCTCGTTCCACGTATCGACGAGGACTTTGCCGCCTACGGCACGATCGCACGCATCCAGAACATGGAGTCGGGCGGCAGCCGAACCGTGCTTGTCCAAGGACTGAGCAGGGCGCGTATTGGGTCTGGCCTGAACGGCGCCAACGGTGCGCTCTGGGTCGAAGCCACCCCGATCGCCGAGCCTGACCACTATGACACAGAGGTTGACACCCTTGTTGAGGAATACCGATCGGTGATCGCGAGGCTGCTCGGGCTTCGCGGCATGGGCGGCATCGCCGACCGTGTGCTATCAATCGACGACCCAGGGCAGCTTGCTGATCTCGCGGTGTATTCACCAGACTTGTCGCTCGAACGGAAGATCGAACTCCTCGAGACACCGGATGTCCGCGATCGCCTCGAGCAGCTTCTTGAATGGATGGCAGACATTCTGGCCGATGCTGAGGTCCGCAAGCAGGTTGAGGACGATACGTCTGGCAGGATCGAAAAAGGGCAGCGCGAATACGTTCTGCGTCAGCAGCTCGCAGCCATCAAGGCAGAACTCGGCGAGGACGCCGAGGTAGTAGACGAGTACCGGAAACGTTTGGTGACAGTGGAACTCCCAAAGAATGTCTTCGAAGCGGTAGAAAAGGAGGTTGACCGGCTCGAACGAATGAGCGAGCAGTCACCAGAACACTCCTGGATCCGCACTTGGCTCGACACAGTGTTCGAGCTGCCGTGGGGCGAAAAGTCAGAGGACAAGCTCGATCTTGGGTCCGCGAGAACGGTGCTTGATGAGGATCACACAGGGCTCGACGATGTGAAGGAACGTATCGTCGAGTACTTGGCAGTGCGCAAGCTGCGAGCCGAACGTAATCTCGACGCCGACGCAAACGACCGCCGTGATGGCGCCATCCTTCTCCTTGTCGGCCCCCCCGGCGTTGGGAAGACATCACTTGGCGAATCCGTCGCACGAGCCCTCGGCAGAGACTTCGTTCGAGTCGCCCTTGGTGGTGTTCGGGATGAAGCAGAGATCCGCGGACATCGCCGGACTTACGTCGGGGCCAGGCCTGGACGTATTGCTCGAGCGCTTGTTGACGCGGGGACCATGAACCCTGTGTTCCTGCTCGATGAGATGGATAAGGTTGGCAACGACTGGCGCGGTGACCCATCATCAGCGCTTCTCGAAGTGCTCGACCCCGCACAGAACCACACCTTCCGAGATAGCTACCTCGAGTTCGACCTTGACCTCTCAGACGTGCTCTTCATCGCAACCGCAAATGTGCTGGAGTCCATCCCAGCGCCGCTGCTTGACCGAACCGAAGTCATCATGCTCGACGGCTATACCGATAGAGAGAAGGTCGGGATTGCATCGCAGCATCTCCTCCCGAAGCGGAAGAAGGCGGCGGGACTCGCAGATGAGGAACTCACCGTGACCGACCAGGCCCTCGCAGCGATTGTTGATGGCTACACCCGCGAGTCAGGCGTTCGGGGACTCGAGCGCCAATTGGGCAAGCTTGTCCGCAAAGTGGTTACCAAGATCGCGATGCGCGAAGAGACCACCGTCGATGTTGATGGTGTAGACGTGAAGGATCTGCTTGGCAAGCCAAAGGTCCACCATGACGAGGCGAAGGACAGGACGTCTGTTCCTGGCGTCGCAACAGGTCTCGCGGTGACAGGAGCCGGAGGCGATGTCCTCTTTGTCGAGGCCACTGCAATGGATGGCGACCCGGGCCTTACGCTGACGGGACAGCTCGGCGACGTCATGAAGGAGTCTGCACAGATTGCTTTGTCCTATGTCAAGGCCAACGCCGACGAGCTCAACCTCACATCCGGAACGGATCAACGGTTCCACGTTCATGTACCGGCCGGAGCGGTGCCAAAGGACGGGCCCTCGGCAGGTGTGACCATGACCACCGCGCTCGTGTCCCTTCTCACCGACCGCAAGGTTAAGGAGAACGTTGGGATGACGGGGGAACTGACCCTTTCGGGCAAGGTACTCCCCGTCGGCGGCGTGAAGCAGAAGGTGCTCGCTGCACACCGAGCTGGCCTGGATACTGTGATTCTCCCTGCTCGCAATGTCGACGATCTCGATGACGTCCCAGACGAGGTGAGGCAACAGATGACGTTCCACACCGCCGAAGACATCAGCGCAGTACTTGAATTGGCTCTCCTGTAGCGGGCAAGTTCGCGGACGATGACCCTAAGTAGAGTCGGAACAGGCCCTCACATAACGGCACATATGCGGCGTGGGTATCCACACCACCAACAATCATCCGTACCATTGACATGGTCGCCCCTTTCTGTCGCTAAAGGCGAAGGGGTGGCACACGCCACCGCGACGGCGGAACGGACCCAACCGAGCTGCTCGATACAGCTCAACCGGGAAACCACCGCCCGAACGGTGCGTGCAACACCACCACAATCATCCCACCCAGCCGGTTATGCCTCCCAGCCGACTCGTGCATAATGCCGGTTATGCGCCCAGATGAGCCGTACATAGTGCCGGATATGGGCGGGATGATGCTCGACGGGTGGCTCTGAGGTTGCGCGCAAGAGGTGTCGGCTCGTTGGGAGTACAGTTCTCTGCCACCTTCAGAGGAGTAGTCCCGCCATGAACGAAGATCGCAGCGCAAGCTTCGTTGAACTGTTCTTCGACCTTGTGTTTGTGTTTGGAGTGACTCAGGTCGCGGCTTCGATCCATGGTCACCTTGATTGGGCGACTGTGGGAAGGGCTGCCATTGTGCTGGCGCTGCTGTGGTGGGCGTGGTCGCAATTCACGTGGGCCGCCGGGAATGCCGACTTCGACGAACTGCGTCCTCGGGTTGTCCTGCTGGTTGCTACTTCCGCTACGTTCGTTCTTGCAACGGGCGTTCAAGACGCCTTTGGCGAGGACGGCGCGATCTTTGCGTTGGCGTACTTCGGAGTGATGAGCCTTTGGTCTGTCTTCTACCTATCCCTCATCTGGGGCTCCGACCAGATTGCTGGGTTCTTGGCGTACGTACCAA
>CAXMSI010000194.1:0-3397 GCA_964196085.1 uncultured Acidimicrobiia bacterium
GTCGGACCGGGCGTATGCCGAGGAGAAACTCCAACAGCTCTCCAAAGTTGCTCCACGCCACATTCAGAAGCTTCGTTTGAAGCTTGTAGTGCTTGACGTTCCACACCTCTCCAGCCCCGCAAGTGTCCAAGCCAACATAGACGTTGCCGACGGCTCCTTTGTAAGAACTCGAGTTGAAGCCTCAACTATTCGTGAAGCCGCCGACATGGTCCATGAGCGTGCTTCGCGCAAACTTCGTCGTATCTCAGAGAAGTATGTGGCTCGCAGGAGCCGAGGCGGAGCGAACGATGGATGGCATCACGGAGACGTACCAACATCTCGGACAGCCCACTTCCCTCGTTCGTCGTCTGATCGCGAACTAATTCGTCAGAAGTCCATTGGAACCTCAGAAGCAACCGCTGACGAAGCCGCCTTTGACATGACACAACTCGACTACGACTTCTACGTCTTCACCGACATTGAGACTGGTGGCGGAGCCTTCCTTCATCATATCAACGACGGTACCGAGTTGGTGTTGCAGTATGCAGCAGGCCTCAACGGAACCGAAGCGAAGTACGCATCCCAGATCGACTCAGTGAACCCCAACCCTGTGCGTACGATGTCCGTTCCCGATGCCCTCCAAACGCTCAACGACTCACAGGGAGCATTCACGTTCTTTGTGGACACCGAGTCTGGCGAGCCGTCGGTGGCATATCACAGGTATGACGGGCACTACGGACTACTCACAGCAAGATCCAAGTAGTCCAACCATGAGCTTGGAACCTAAATCAGCCGACGAGAGTGAAGTGGTGTTCATTCGCACCATGACGCAGGCCGATGCCAACTTGGCCGGCAACGTGCATGGCGGGGTGATCATGAAAGAGGTCGACACAGCTGCTGGAACCTGCGCTATTCGGCACGCTGGAACGGTCTCAATCGTTACCGCCGCCATTGATGAACTTTCGTTCTACGAGCCAGTCCATGTTGGCGACATTCTTAAGGTCACCGCATCGGTGAACTTTGTTGGCCGCACATCAATGGAGGTAGGCGTACGGGTTGAGGCGGAGCCATTGAGCGGCGGGCCGCCTCGACACACCACGACTGCATTTCTGGTGATGGTTGCCTTCGATGTCGATGAGCTACCACCAATCATTCTCGATAGTGAAGCCCGAGTACGTCGCCACGCCCAGGCCAAGGCCCGAAGAACAGCCAGGACTCTGCGCCGTGAAGCAGTGGAAGCGGCTGGCGAATAGCTTCAGACATCCCCTGTGGGCAACTGGCGACAGGGTGTAGGCTCCCTTCATGGGAATCCTTGCAGTAGTCGCCGGCGTAACCATTGTTGCTGCCGTCATGCTTTCGGCGGTCAAGACAGTCATCCTGCCTCGAAACGCTCAGACGCTAATCACCCGCGGGCTATTTCGAACCGTGTTCAGCGTGCTCAAGCGGGTGGCGCACCTCTCCCCCTCGGCCTATCAAGAAAGCGTTCTTGCGCTCATAGCTCCCATCGCCTTGGTCACTCTGCCTGTGGTGTGGGTGTTCTTCATTCTCAATGGGTTCGCTCTCATGTTTTGGGGGACCAGCGAGATGTCCGTCATCGAAGCTGTGGCGATTAGTGGATCGTCGATCACGACACTCGGCTTCGTTCCGGCAGAGGGCCAGCTGCACTCGGCGTTCGCGTTTTCTGAGGCAATCATTGGCCTCATAATCATCGCCTTGTTGATTACGTTCCTACCCTCGTTGTATACAGCTTTCGTTAAGCGCGAAATCAGAGTGGCCAAGTTCGAGGTCAGAGCCGGAGATCCTCCAACGGCTGTGGAATTTCTTGCGAGACAGCACGCCATTGGTTGGCTGGATGATCTCGATCCGTACTGGCTTTCTTGGGAACAGTGGTTCGCTGAGATCGAAGAATCTCACACCACGTTCCCCATGCTGACTCTGTTTCGTTCCCCGAGCCCGAGCCGCTCGTGGATTACTGCTGCCGGCGCTGTCCTCGACGCTGCATCTATAACCCAAGCTGCCCTACCCGAGCACAGTTCGAGTGCTGGAGCAGTCATGATCAGGGCAGGGTTCTCAGCTCTTCGAAACATTGCAGAGATATTCCGAGTCGACTTTGACCCAGATCCCGCGCCTACCGACCCCATTGCAGTCACCCGCGCCGAGTTCGACGAGGTCCTTGCCAGGCTCATCGAGGAGGGGATCCCCGTAACTGAAGATCACGACGAGGCCTGGGCAGCATTCGCTGGGTGGCGGGTCAACTATGACGCAGTGTTGTTGGCGTTGGCTCAATTCACTGCTGCACCGGTAGCGCCGTGGGTATCAGATCGTTCAGCCCCAGGCCGGCAAGCCCGCACATTGATGGGCCGCAAGCGGGGTCAGACCTCGTAACGCAGCCGGTTCGAAACGAGCATCGCTAACTCCATGGACTGGTCGTAATTCAGCCGTGGATCCACCTTTGACTCGTAAGCTCGCTCAAGGTCAGCCTCGCTGAGGTCTCGGGGTCCGCCAAGGCACTCGGTCACATCGTCACCAGTGATCTCGACATGGAGGCCGCCAAGAATGCTGTCATTGGCTTCGAGCACATCAAATGAGCTCTCGACCTCGCCCAAGATGTTGTCGAACCGCCGAGTCTTGATGCCCTTCGCTGTGGATTCGGTGTTGCCGTGCATTGGGTCGACCACCCAGTTCACGGTCTTGCCAGTGGACTTTACCGCATCAATGAAGGTCGGAAGCAGGTCCTCGACCTGGTCAGCACCCAGGCGGGTGATCAGTGTCAACCGGCCTGGCTCGTCATCAGGATGCAACACATCTATCAGGTTCTTCAGCCGGTCAGGAGTCATAGAGGGCCCAACCTTCAACCCAATTGGGTTCCGTATCCCCCGGAAGTACTCCACGTGAGCACCTGAAATATCAGCTGTTCGAGCGCCTATCCACGGAAAGTGGGTGGACAGGTTGTAGTAGCCCTCGCGCCGGGGAACCGTTCTGGTTTGAGCCTGCTCATAGCGAAGAGCCAACCCTTCGTGGCTGGTGAAGAACTCAACCCGCTTCATTGTCTCCTCAGGCGCGTCCAGGATGTTCTCCATGAAGTCCAACGAATCCTTGATTGACTTCACGATGCTCTTGTATTCGCCGCTACGACGGGCGGAGTCTACGAAGTCGAGGTCCCAGTACTCGGGGTGGTGGATGTCAGCGAAGCCGCCATCCACGAGTCCCCTAATGAAGTTCAAGGTAAGGGCCGCTCGTTCGTACCCGCGCAACATCAACTCCGGATCAGCAATGCGGTCATTGCTGGTGAAAGCCGACCGGTTGAAAAGGTCCCCTCGGTACGTCGGGAGGGTTTCTCCGTTCACCGACTCTTCATCAGCAGACCGAGGCTTCGCATACTGCCCAGCAACCCGACCTACGCGGACCACCTTGCGGC
>CAXMSI010000195.1:0-270 GCA_964196085.1 uncultured Acidimicrobiia bacterium
ACTTCGCTGGACGACGACCGGTTCCGCTCTCAATCCATTTCTACTCTGTGGCCCGCCGCTGAGGGTCCTGGCGCCATGGCAAGCTACCTGGACGAGTTGGCATCCGAAGCGGTGGCAGCGGTCGAGGCAGGCACCAGTATTCTGGTCATTACCGACGAGGGGGTGGACGAGCACAACGCTCCGATCCCAATTCTTTTGGCGGTTTCTACGGTCCATCACCGGTTGATCTCAGAAGGTCTCAGGATCAAATGTTCGATACTGGTCGTCTCT
>CAXMSI010000195.1:280-3354 GCA_964196085.1 uncultured Acidimicrobiia bacterium
GGGAACCTCGCGATGCACACGATCTTGCTTGCCTAATCGGCTTCGGCGCTTCGGCAGTAAACCCCTACCTCGCAATTGAGGAGGTACGGAAGTTGGCTCAGAGCGATGTTGTTGCTGTGGACCCCGTTGTCGCTCAAGAAAACTATCGGAGTGCCGCGCGAAACGGATTGCTCAAGATCATGTCGAAGATGGGAATTTGCACGGTGAAGGCCTACCGAGGTGGCGAGCTGTTCGAGATCATCGGCCTCGACGAAGGGGTACAACGCACTGCCTTTCGATATGCCGAGGTCCGCCTCGGGGGTGTTGACATTGAACACGTTGCCAAGCAAACACTTGAACTCCACTCGGCATACTCCGACGGGGTTGAATCTGTTGGTGGGTTCTACAAATACCGCCGAGGCGGTTCTGAGCATGTGACCAGTCCTGGGGTGGTACTTCGCTTGCAGCGGGCTGTTCGGTCCGGGGCTCGTGGTGATTGGCAAGGCTATCTCGAAGCGATCAGTGACCGCGCTCCGGTCCAACTCAGGGACCTACTCACCTTTGTCGACCGCGACGCAATCCCGCTGGAAGACGTTGAGCCAGCGGGAGCCATTATGCGCAGGTTTGTTGGAGCCGCCATGTCGATGGGAGCACTGTCGAAGGAAGCCCATGAAGCGTTGGCCGAAGCTATGAACCATATTGGCGGTCTATCTAACTCAGGCGAGGGAGGTGAGGACCCTGAGCGTTATGGCACCAGTCGCAACTCCCGCATTAAGCAGATTGCCTCTGGGAGATTCGGTGTTACCCCTGGCTACCTTGCCTCAGCAGAGGAGTTTCAGATCAAGATGGCTCAAGGATCCAAGCCCGGCGAAGGTGGACAGCTGCCAGGCCACAAAGTTACCGCAGAAATTGCTGCGCTACGGCACACAGTTCCGGGAACAACGCTCATATCCCCTCCGCCACACCACGATATCTACTCAATCGAGGACCTCGCCCAGCTGATCTTTGACCTAAAGGCCTTCAAACCTTCGGCCAGGGTGGGAGTGAAGCTAGTGTCGGAACCCGGTGTTGGTACTGTCGCTGTCGGCGTCGCCAAAGCTCAGGCTGACACGATCACCGTTTCGGGGATGGATGGCGGTACTGGAGCCTCGCCGCTGGTTTCGATAAAGCATGCTGGATCGCCGTGGGAACTCGGACTCGCCGAGGTCCATCAGGTGTTGTTGTCGAACGGCCTGCGGTCGCGGATTTCGCTGGAGACTGATGGAGGGCTGAGAACCGGCCGCGATGTTGTGGTTGCGGCACTTCTGGGCGCCGAGCGATTTGGCTTCGGGACGTTGCCACTCTTGGCATTGGGCTGCAAGATGGTCAGGCAGTGTCATGAGAATACTTGTCCCGTTGGTATCGCAACGCAACGCGAGGACCTGCGGGCCAAGTTCACGGGTACCGCTGACCAAATAGTGGCACTTTTCACCATGATCGCAGAGGAAGTCCGGGAGCATCTCGCGTCCCTGGGCGCGAAAAGCGTGTCCGAAATCATCGGCAGAGCCGATTTTTTCGTTCCTCTTGACCAGAGCCATCCGGTTGCGGCCAGCCTTGATCGACTGCTCGTCCGCGCTGAGGGACAGCGCCGGCACCCTGGCTATGTCCGGTCGCGTCGGTCCGAATTGTCTGAGAAACTCGTGGCCGAGTCACGCGACGCCGTTCAGCAAGCTACCCCGCTGGAACTCTCGTATCCAATCACCAACGAGGACCGGTCGATCTGTGCGACGGTGTCGGGAGAGATCGCCGATCGGTATGGCGTCGAGGGCCTGCCCGAAGGGACCATAAAGCTCCTCTTTGCTGGCACCGCAGGTCAGAGCTTTGGCGCGTGGCTGAGCCCCGGAATGGAAGTCAGACTTGATGGAGTCGCCAATGACTACGTGGGGAAAGGCATGGGCGGGGGATCGATCTCAGTGGTTCCGTCGGTACTTGGCGACCGAACTCCCCAAGGTGCAGGGAATGCTTTGCTCTATGGAGCTACTGGTGGCACGTTGGCTGTTGCTGGGATGGTGGGACAACGGTTCGCGGTCCGGAACTCTGGGGCCACTGGAATTGTTGAAGGATGTTCAGACCACGGTTGCGAATACATGACAGGTGGGAAGGTGGTGATTCTTGGCCCTGTTGGTAAGAACTTCGCTGCTGGAATGACTGGGGGCGTAGCTTTTGTATACGACCCGCAAGATGTTTTGGCCGATAACATGGCCGAGGGCGCAGTGAGCCCTCGTCGTCTCAAAGAGGTCGATGAGGCTGAACTTCTGCAACTTCTAGAGGTGCAGATGGCCCGGACCGATTCGCCAGAGGCTAAGCGAATGCTGGCTGAATGGGATGGAGTGAAGCGCCTGTTTCGTGTGCTTCGTCCGGCTTCGTCAAATAATCGCTGAGTTCGCTCAGAACCTCTTCCCGAAGGGCCTGCGGTGGGTTACTATATAGTTTGCACTATCCTCATAGTGCAAAATAGGAGCACTCCACATGTCCACAGTAGATCTAGATTTCGGCGCCTACGACCTCGGCTGGCACGACTCTGAAGACGGTTATGTCTTCAAGCCGCAGCGCGGCCTCAACGAAGAGATCATCCGCGAAATATCTGCCATCAAGGACGAGCCCGAGTGGATGCTGGAGTTCAGGCTCAAGGCTTACAAACGCTTCCTCGCAAAACCGATGCCCACTTGGGGTGGTGGCGGCACACTTGATGAGATCGACTTCGACAACATCTTTTATTACATCAAGCCAACAGAAGAGCGGGTAAAAGACTGGGACATGGTTCCAGATGAGATCAAGGAAACCTACGAAAAGTTGGGTATTCCTGAGGCCGAACGCAAGTATCTTGCTGGGGTAACTGCGCAGTATGAGTCTGAGGTGGTCTACCACCGCAACCGAGAAGACCTCGAGGAGCAGGGGGTCATTTTCACGGACATGGACTCGGCGCTCCGCGAGCACCCTGAACTGGTGAAGGAATACTTCGGTACGATCATCCCTCCCAACGACAACAAGTTTGCTGCGCTCAATTCGTCGGTTTGGTCGGGTGGGTCTTTCATCTACGTACCACCAGGTGTCAA
>CAXMSI010000196.1:0-3336 GCA_964196085.1 uncultured Acidimicrobiia bacterium
AACGAGGTCGTCGAGGGCACCCTGGTCGAAGTCTGCCACGATGACGTGCATCCCTTCCTGAGCCAATCGCTGAGAAATGGCCGCCCCAATGCCCAGGGCTCCACCGGTGACAACAGCGACCCTCCCACCCAGGTCTGGGTAGCGTCCGGTCATGGTCTGGCCGGGCTTCCATCAGGGAGCCGGGCTTGGGTCCATTGCTCCACTATCTCCTGGCAAGGATGTTCAGCAGCGAGGTCTTCGTCGATATCGATCCCCAGCCCAGGATTGTCGTTGGGGTAGAGATACCCGTCTCTCACTTCTGGGAGTCCTGGGAACATCTCGTAGTCGAGGTCAGCCGGCCGGTACCATTCCTGGATGCCGAAGTTGGGCGCCCAGAGATCGAGCTGAAGGTTGGCTGCGTGGCCGACGGGGGAAGTGTCGCTGGGGCCGTGCCAAGCAGTGCGGACTCCAAATGTGTCGGCAAAGATCGCGGCATTGCGGGCCGGAGTGAGGCCACCCACCTGACTGACGTGCATGCGGATAAAATCTATGAGGCGCTCGCTTACGAGTCGTCGCCACTCATGCGGGTTGTTGAACAGCTCTCCCATGGCCAGCGGTGTGGCCGACTGGGCACGAATCATCGAGAACCACTCTCCATCTTCGGGAGCGAGGGCATCTTCCAGAAAGAACAGGCGATACTGTTCCACATCCTTAGCGAATTGCACCGCGTTGATGGGGCTCAGCCGCTCATGTACGTCATGGAGTATCTCGATCTCCCCGCCGAGTTCGGAGCGCACATGCTCGAGCATGTCGAGTGTTGTCCGGGTGTATCCCTTCGGATCAAAATAGCTGCCTTCTGGCGAATGTTCGGGACGATTGTTTGAAGCCTCCATTCCGCCGTATCCGCTGACCTGGACCCTCACGTACATATACCCATCGTCAACAAGCGCCCTGGCGGCGTCGAGGACCTCATGCTTGTCACGACCTTCGGCGTGGGCGTAGACAGCAGCCGCCTCGCGGACCTTCCCTCCGAGGAGTTGATACACCGGCATCCCAGCGCGCTTTCCCTTGATATCCCAAAGGGCCTGGTCGACGCCTGAGATGGCGTTGTTGAGCACCGGACCGTTACGCCAATAGCTGTGCACCATCATCATCCGCCAGGCTTCCTCGATTCGGTCGACGTCGCGACCTATGAGGAAGGGCTTGAGGTGCCGCTCGATGGCGGCTTCGACGGCGAAAACTCGCTGCGTGAATGTTGCACAACCTAGGCCAAACAGTCCAGGTTCTGACGTGAACACCTTCACCACGACCAGGCGCGACGACCCAGGTTGAGTCAGAATTGGCTTGACATCTGTAATCGTGATTGGAGCGCTCATGAGCAGCGAAAGCTACGTTGGCGAAGGGCGTCGGCCCCCACTCGGTCTGTCGCAGTGCGTGTGGCCTTCGTCATCGTCGCTCAGCCCTTGACAGAGCCAGCGGTGAGGCCTGAGATGATGTATCGCTGGAGAACGATGTAGAGAAGCAGCATCGGGATCATCAACATCAGCACGGCGGCGGCCAAGGCCGGCCAGTTGCTCCCGTACACCCCCTCGAACACAATCAAACCCCTAGTTATTGGGTAAAGGTTCTCACTCGTCAGATAAATGGTGGGGAGGACGATCTGGTTCCAAATTCCAATTGCGTGAAGCACCGTGACGGTGGCAACAGCAGGTCGAATGAGCGGGAAGACCACCTTAAAGACGAAGCGAGTGTAGGAAGCGCCGTCGACGGCTGCAGCCTCGTCGAGCTCCCTCGGGATTGATTTCATATAGTTGACGAGGATGAGCATCCCAATCGGGTTGACGAGGAAAAGGAGGATGTACCCAGGTCGGGTGTTATAGACGCCGAGGCTCAGGATCAACTGGAACTGAGGGATCAGTGCCGGCGGAAGGAAGAGGGCAACAACGTACATGGTAAGTATCTTCTTGCTGCCCTTGAAGTAGCCGCGGGCCACAGGAAAGGCGACGAACAGCGAGGTGAGCACGAAGACCGCAGTAGCTACAAAGGCGTAGACGGCTGTATTGAGCAGGTACTGAGGGAAGTTCGCTAAAGCCCATGCATCGGTGAAGTTGGAGAGGTTCCATCCGGCAGGGGCACCGATAGGGTTCTGGAAGAACTCTGGCAACGTCTTGAACGCCGTTGCGACGAGCATGGCAATTGGGCCTAGGTAGAAGAGCGCAAAAATCCCGAGTACGACGTACGAGATGGAATGAGCAACCCGAGTGCGTGTTGACGCGCTACCAAGCCGAGTCTGAGACACCGTCATTCCATGTACTTCCTTTCTCGATGTTGGACAATTTTGTTGGCACCGAAGCCAATGATCAAAACCAAAAAGAAGAGCACGATTGATGCCGAAGCCGCGAATCCCTGCCGGAACGCACTCGAAACCGATCCAGACGCCTGGCCGAAGCCCTGGGCATAGACGAGGTATCCCAGTACCTGGGTTCCGTTTTTATAGCCAGTGAGCACCAGAAAGAGCTCCCATGCCTGAAGTGAGCCAACGACGCTGAGGAGAAAGTTGGTATTGACGGCCGGGGTCAGCTGAGGCCAAGTGATATGTCTGAACAGGCTCCAACCGCTGGCACCGTCGATTCGCGCTGCTTGATAGAGCGAGGTGTCGATGGCCTGCATGCCTGCGAGGAAGATAACCATCGTGATTCCAACATTCGCCCAAATCTGAATGATGATCACCCACATGAAGGCTTCATCGGGGCGACCTCCCAGGAACTCCCCAACCACCCCGAAGTTGTCGAGAATCTGTGCCATCGGACCCCGACCTGGCAGCAAAAACAGCTTCCACATCAAGCCTTGGACGACAGCGCCGAGGATCACGGGCATGAAGTAGAGGGTGCGGAAGAAGGTTCGTCCCTTCAACTTGCTGTTCAATAGGACCGCAAGGAGCAGACCCAGGCTGAACTGAATTGTTGTCACATAAAAGGAAAACTTCAGAGTGCGAAACGTGGCGGCGATGTTGTCGCGAGAGGCAACGCCACGCAAGAGAAACTCGTCGTAGTTTTGGAACCCGACCCAGTTGATCGGGATCCCCCGAATACCCGTGGCATCTGTGAACGAGTAGACGGCTGTTGCTAGGGACGGCCCCATCGCGATAAGAAGATAGAGGAGGACGCCAGGGAGTAGCAGAAGTACGGGTGATGCCTTGAACCCTTTCTTACCTCCGAAGAGGTACGTCTTCTCCATTATCTTCATATCGGTCCTCCGTCAGTGTCTCGACGCTAACAGGGTGGGTTCCCGGCCGTCGTGGCCGGGAACCCACCTATTTAGCAAATATTGCGGTTAGCCGTTGGCGTCCAGTCCAGC
>CAXMSI010000197.1:0-3275 GCA_964196085.1 uncultured Acidimicrobiia bacterium
CATTGAGTATGCCGTGCGGGCTGCTCAGATAAGCCCCTTTGACGAGAACCACCAGATCCTACTGATTCGCCTCTATCGCCTCGCCGGGGATGACGAGAGCGCAGAACGACAGTTCGCCCTGTGTAAAGAAGTGTTCGCCAGAGAACTCGGAATTACCCCAAGCAGAGCACTGCTCGAAGCTATGAGACAACCTCGACTCGACTCGGACGCGACAGCGGACAAGAGCTCTATCGCTGCTCTAGTCGAGGCAGGCTCGGCTGCCGTCTCAGCTGGCGCCGTGGATACAGGAATGCAGTCGCTTCGAACCGCCGTCGAGCTTTCGGACCAAGATGGCGACTCGGATCTTCGAATTGGATCAAGGCTGACCCTAGCCGAGACCTTGATTCACTCACTCCGAGGGTACGACGAAGAGGGTATTGCTTGCTTGCATGAAGCCGACGAGATAGCGTCGACATTTCACATCGACGCTGTAGCTCAGGTCCGAGCTGAGCTTGGGTACGTCGACTTCCTGCGGGCTCGATACGACAGATCCGAACGGTGGCTCAACGATGCTCTTGAGTACGGCGGGAACGACTCCGCTGTTCGAGCGAAGGTTCTTGCATACTTGGGGTCCCTCGAGAGTGACCGTGGGAACTACGAGAGGTCACTGAGCTTCCTCAACGAAGCAGTCGAGATTTCGCAAGCCCTCCAAGACCGACGTCGCCAAGCATATGCCTGCTCAATGTTGGGTCGCGTCCACCTCCTGCGTGGTGACCTCACGGCAGCCACCGAACATCTCAACACGTCCATCTCCCTCGCCGAGGGAGACCACTGGCTGTCGTTTCTTCCTTGGCCGCAGACACTGAGAGGTGAAGTGCAACTTGCTCGTGGAGACAATGAAGGCGCAGGCGTGCTCCTAGGCCAGGCCTTTGCGCGGGCCTGCCAACTCGGCGACCCGTGTTGGGAAGGAATATCTGCTCGAGGGTTGGCCATGGTCAGCCACGATAGAGGAGACCCTGACGAAGCCTTCCGCATCCTCAGCGACGCTCGTTCAAGGTGCAACCGGCTCGCCGACCCCTACGTCTGGCTAGACGGCTACATCCTCGATGCCCAATGCGAGTTAGGTCGCCTCTATGGCCATGGGGACACGCACGCATGGGTTGACGCCCTCCAGGAGCTTGCCTCACGTACGGCGATGAAGGAACTAACCGTCCGATCATTGCTCCACGGAGCAGCCCTAGGTCGGGAAGCCGACGCCGCGGCGGCAATACTTCTCGTAGCCGAAGTTGACAACCCAAGGCTGCATAGCCTCGTTTCTAGCTGAGGGGGCCTGCGTTGGCCTCTACACTTCGCTGATCACACACGAAAGCTGAAACATGAACGTTGAGTGGATGACCGATGAGCAGTGCCGTGCCGCGGGCTCAATGAAGTGGTTGGCATTTGATGACGATGTAATCCCTGCCTGGGTGGCCGAGATGGACGTCGTTCTTCCCCAGGGAGTGAAAGACGCCCTTCACAAAGCGGTCGAGCTAAATGTTGCAGGCTATACAGGGCATGCGGTACCTCAGAAAATGGGGTTCAACGACTCGGTTGCAGCGTGGCACCATCGCCGTTTCGGTACGGAAGTCGACCCCGACTCGGTCGTCTTATTGCCCACGGTTATCGCAGCATTGAGGCTGGTACTCGACGCTCTGCTCGATCCGGGCGATGGGGTTTTGGTGAACACACCGGTCTACTTTCCATTCTTTACCGTGATAGAGGAGAACAACTACACCCTCTTTGACGCCCCTATGGCTAAGGACGCCGAGAGATACCGGATCGACCTTCAGGCCGTCGAGGCCAGTTTTCAGGAGGGCGCAAAGGCGATCATTTTGTGCAACCCCCACAACCCGACCGGGTCTATCGCTACACGGGCCGAGCTCGAGGAGCTCGCCAGAATCGCCGATACATACAACGCACTGGTGATTTCAGATGAGGTGCATGCGCCACTCACTGCTCCCAGCAAACAGTTCATCTCCTACTCCGACGTGTCCTCCATGGCAGCCGCTCACAGCGTCACCATCAGCTCGACATCCAAGACCTACAACACCCCGGGCCTGCGCAACGCCTGGCTGTTCACTCACAACACGGACTATCTCGACGCTCTTATGGGTACGTCATACGAGGCCCGCAACGGGGCTTCTAGCCTCGGCATCTCTGCAGCGATAGGAGCCCTCGACGACTGTGACGATTGGACAACTGAGCTGGCTGAGGAGATCGAGTCTCGACACGACCTACTCGGCTCACTACTCAACAAACACCTCCCCAAAGCATCGGTAGTCAAGCCGGAGGGGGGCTTTCTCGCATGGGTCGACTTCTCCGCCTATCCAAAGCTCGGAGACGACCCCGCCAAGTGGATCAGGACACACGCCAAGGTAGCGTTGAGTTCGGGGCCAGCGTTCAGAGGCGACAGCATGGGGTTTGCTCGGATCAATGTTGGGACCTCCGCTGAACGGCTAACCCGCATCGTCCTTCGAATCGCTGATGCGCTTGGGTAAACGCTAGAGCCTCATCTCAGTCCGCCAGTGTTCCATAAGTTCCGGCGGTCCATCTTCTGTGAGAAAGGTCCTGCCCTGCCTATTCCACAGGCCCGTATATAGATTTGCTGCCGTCCCACGCAGCCTCACATCGGCGTTCCCGCTCGCTCTGACCGCCGATGCGCTCTTCGGGCCAATCGTGGCAAGCCAAGCAGAGCCTGTGTCGGATGCCTCCACCAAGAGTCGTGTCTCGGTGGGCATGCGAGGGCCTCGCTTTCTACGAGAGATGAACGCTACAAGGAGCTCATCGATTCCGTCGTCGGCAAACTGAGCATCCATCTCGGTAGTAGCTCCAACGGCTTCCTCAAGGTCGACCCGGTGGATTGCAGTTTCATGGGCCTGACGACGTCGCCAATGGAGGCGGGCCGAAGGCGACTTGAGAAACATCACACAATCAAGGTCAGCCGCCGCGCTTCGCAAAGACGACACCAATTCAGCATGCCCCTCGACAAACCACGCGACTACGTCATCGGTCGCAACGGGATCCTGCACAGACTCAATGTCGCCCCAGTCCGACACGGGGGTAGCAATGATGTTGTTGGCCCATCGGTGGACCGCCCCTGTGTGAAGCAGGAGCTCTCGTACCGTCCAGTCAGGGCAAGGGGCAACAGCATCCAATCCAAATTCGGCGGCAAGCTCAGCCATCCTGCGACCATCGGCAACCAAAAAATCCACATACGCATCATCCATCCCCCAACCCTACCGCGTGCGTGTCAAGCC
>CAXMSI010000198.1:0-3245 GCA_964196085.1 uncultured Acidimicrobiia bacterium
GTCATTGATTTCGCAGACCTCGTCCGACTTGCTCATCAGATCGCAACTCGCCACCCCCATCTAGCTCGTCGTATCCGATCCCGATACGACGTGGTTTTCCTCGATGAGTATCAAGACACGAACGCCGGCCAGCGACTCCTCCTGCAAGCACTGTTCGGAGAGGGATTCCCGGTAATCGCTGTCGGGGATCCCGACCAAACCATCTATGAGTGGAGGGGTGCCACCCCTTCTAACTTCAACCGTTTCGACGAACACTTCCCAACCACATCGGGGGCTAGATCCCCTACAAGACACCTCACACTGAACCGTCGATCCGGGCAGGCAATACTCGACATCGCCAATCGGGTGCGCGCCAACGCCGGGACCCGGCCTCGTGAGCCCTTAACTGCTGCGCCAGGTGCCGATGGCGGACTTGTCACAGCATCGTGGTATCGCACATCATGGCAAGAAGCAACGGCCGTTGCAGACCGGCTTAGAGAGGCCTACCAGTCAGGTACTGCGTGGCGCGACATGGCTGTACTGCTCCGCACCAACGCTGCAATTACCGTAGTTCGTCAAGCACTAGCTGAAGCTGACATCCCCGCTGAGGTAGCAAGCGACGGGGGTCTCCTCGACGTGCCCGAAGTCGTCGAGCTTCATGCCTGGCTTCGGCTCCTCAACGACCCAACGGACAACGTGGCATTCGCCCGAATCGTGATGGGTTCAAGCCACCAGCTGAATCGCTCCCAGCTGCAACCTATCAAACGGTTCGGTGATACGAGACCTGACCCTGATGAGAGTTTCATAGAGTTACTCGACGACCTTGAGGTAATCGGCGGGTTGAGCGATCGAGCCATATCCGTGTTCACAATGGTCCGATCTCACTACGGGGAGCTCCTGCAGGCCGCTCAAAGTATGGACCTGGCCGAACTCGTGCGACGGATCCTCGACGTCAACGACCTCTGGAAGGAAATCGAAGCCATGCCAGGCGTCGCATCACTGAGTGCCCGACTCAACGTGTACAGGTTCCTCGACCTAGCTGAGGCCTGGAGTCCGTTGGAAGGACGCCCTTCTCTGAAGGCCTTCTTGGACTATCTGTCACTTCTCCGCATGCAAACCACCGACGAAGTGGGTACTGCCAGAGTTTCTCAAGAGAGCGCGGTCATGCTGCTTACCGTCCACCGGGCCAAAGGCCTTGAGTGGGACGTGGTTTGCCTGCCCGGCCTTACGAAGGGCCGGTTTCCTTCCGGGGTAAGGGCCTTTGAGGATCCATTCGCCAAGGCGTGGGTGCTTCCCTTCGATCAACGAATCGACCACCTCGACCTGCCCCCACTCTCGGCATCCATGGATCAGAAGGAACGCCATGACCTACTCCGCGAACGCCATTTCAACCAAGAGTGGCGGTTGGCGTATGTGGCGGTAACCCGCGCTCGCGCCCGTCTGCATGCATCGGGCGCCGCATGGATAGGCACCGACGTGCCTCTCAAGAAACCAACAGAACCAAGCGAGTTTCTCGTCACCATTGCCGAGTCCGCAGACACATCTCGCTGGGAGGTAGATCCCGGAGACCGGCCGGCTACCTTGCACCCAACAGACCCCTATACCGCCGCTCCCGATCCCGTCTTCGCCAACGGCTGGGCCCAAGGGCTGCAGGACGCTATCGCTAGCCCGTCCTTCACCTCGGACCTAGCAATTCAATTGGATCTCAAACCTTCCTACGATCAGGCTGTGAAAGAGTTCGAAGACATGCTGTTCTCACTTCCCACAGCTCCCGCCAAAGCGCCCGAGCCAACCGAACGCGCGACATCGGTGACGGGCATGGTGACAGCAGCAAGATGCCCACAACAGTTCAAATGGTCTGAGATAGACCGACTACCGCGGCGGCCGAGCAACGCCGCAAGACGGGGCGTTGAGGTGCACCGCAAAATCGAACTCCACAACATGGGCCAAGTCCCCCTCGAGGACTTCTCGTCCATGGAATACGACGTTCCTACGGATGTGCCCGAA
Organism: uncultured Acidimicrobiia bacterium; assembly: GCA_964196085.1. GTDB lineage: Bacteria > Actinomycetota > Acidimicrobiia > Spongiisociales > JAENVV01 > CAXMPE01. Next base: position 1,987 of record CAXMSI010000198.1, read on the forward strand.
AAGAGCTCAGGCCTGGTTACAGGGGCGTACCAAACGTACTTGGGTTCGCGATTTGCTGAGTCCCGGCCGCTGTTCACAGAAACAGCCTTCTCTTTCAGGGTGGGGAGCACCACACTTCGAGGGCGAGTTGACGCTATTTATGCCAAAGCTGACGGCTGGGAGATCGTCGACTTCAAGAGCGGCCGTCCGTCTAGCGATCCTTCACTTGTCACGCAGCTTGAGGCGTACGCAGTGGCAGCAGCTTCGGGGGCCCTGGGTCCGGCACCCAGCAGGATGTGGGTCACGTTCGCGTACCTCGGTGACGGACTCACCGAAGTGACTCAGGAGGTCACTCCTGAGTGGCTTCTGTCAGCTCGGGAGCATCTTGAGGCAGTCTCAGTTACGGTGCAGGAGGGCCCCTTCGAACCTTCGCCCTCGGGCGCGTGCGCACGATGTGACTTCCTCAAGTTCTGCCCGGCGGGTCAACAGCGGGCAAGTAAGCAGCCTTAGAGAACACGCCCGTCTTGGCTCTCCAACACGAGTGTTACCGGTCCATCGTTGGTGAGATCAACAGACATGTCGGCTCCAAAGACTCCTGTCTCCACAATGAGACCGCGCTCGCCAAGAGCGGTAGCAACCGCGTCCACCAGCGGTTCGGCGACGGCACTGATCGCCGCATCAACAAAAGAGGGCCGCCGGCCCTTGCGCACCGATCCATAGAGGGTGAACTGTGAGACAAGCAGGACCGCTCCCCCAATGTCCGACAACGAAAGGTTCATCTTGCCTTCGCTGTCTCGGAAAATTCTTAGCCCCGCGATCTTGGCGCCAATGGCACGCGCATCGGCATCGCCGTCTCCAGGTGTTACACCCACCAGCACCATCAGTCCCCGGTTGATAGACCCAACCACCTCACCGTTCACCGTCACCGACGCTCTAGATACCCGCTGTACAACTGCTCGCATGGCCAACACCCTACCTCGCGCCTCCTGCGAGCATTACTCCGTCTCGCTCGAGCGCCACGACCACCGAAGAACAACTCGACAGCTTCTTTCGGTGCCAGCCATTACAGTTGTCCCGCATGGCTACGAAACGCGAACCCCTCCGGCTCCAAGTACTGGTTCCTCACCTTAAGAAAAGGAGAGGATTGGTCGCGTTCGCCCTCGCCGTCATCGTCATCGGGGTAGGACTCGAGCTTTGGGTCCCGCTACTCCTGGCTGACTTCGTAGACCAGGCACTTGCCCGTGAGAGCTTAAGCGTGCTTACACAAATCGCCGGTACCT
>CAXMSI010000199.1:0-2769 GCA_964196085.1 uncultured Acidimicrobiia bacterium
CAGCATTGGGAACATGAATACAAAGAAGATGTTCGAGCGGTCACGAAGGAAGCGCCGCAGTTCAGTAGTAGCAATAATGAGAACCTTCATTAGAGCACCCCCGTCAGTCGAGATCGTCTTGCATAGGCAACAGTCCCAAGTACGAGGCCGATGGCCAAGAGCACGCCAATCGCCGGGATCGCCTCAGTTGCCCGACCAAGTCCCGAGCTCCCCGAAAAGCCCTCCATGACCCAGGCATGAGGTGTGAGCTTGGAAATGACGCGAAGAGCAGCAGGACCTTGGCCAACCGGGAAGAACGACCCCCCAAGGAGGCCGAGCACGGTGCCGACAATCCCGGAGAACTGCTGCGCCTGTTCAACGTTCTTCGAAAACGTAGCGACAACGGCACCGAGTCCCATTGCCGCAGCAACAGCGCCAACCGACAACCCGACAACGCCCGCTACTGGGCCCCAATTGGCATCCAACAAAAGGCTGGTTGCAACAACTAGTACGCCCATAGAAATAAGTCCAGTAACCGCTGCAGAGGTCAGCTTGCCGACCATCACCGAGGGTCGAGACACGGGAGCCGAAAGCAGTCTCGCAAACGTTCCGTCTCGACGTTCTTCGAGGATCTCCACGACTCCGTTCTGTACTGAGAAGAACAAGAAGAAGATTGACATACCTACTGCGAGGAACGTCACACCATCGAGAACTCGACCCCCAGCCACCTCGTTGGTAACAGTGACGAACGGCTCAATCACACTCGCAGCAGCAATCACCTCAGGTGTAGGAATGTTGCCAAGTGCCGCGTACGCGGTGATGCTCAGCCGAGAAGCGGAAAACCCTGAAGCCACCGATTCAGCAATAGCCTCGGCCACGCTCGTGGCGATCGAAGCTTCGGGGTTGCCATACACCGCAATAGTTAACTGCGAAGTGGGGTCTCCAAGCCCAGCAGCGAACGCTTCGTCGAGAATGATCGCAGCGTCGGCTCGGCCGTCGTCAACTGCTGCAACAGCTTCAGCTGTGGAAGCAACCAGTGAGACGTTGGCAATCCCTGAACTGGCCAGGGCATCTACCAAATCGTCTCCCAACTCAGCAGTGGCATCGGCCAATACGTAGTCGGGACTGAATGACTGGCCAGAAAAAGCGTCGCCTCCCACAGACGAAAGCACAAAAGAGAGTACCAGCGGGGCCAAAATCGCCATGATGAAAAAGGACCTGTCTCGAAGGCGGTTCTTGATGTCCTTCGACGCAATGAGCATGATGGTTTTCACGATCAGTCCCTCAATGCCTTGCCGGTGAGACTGAGAAACACTGCCTCGAGGTCAGGTTCGTGGATTTGGACACCTCGCACCGAAGTGCCAGAAGCCACCACTCCGTCAAGCATTTCGGCGAGGTGAACTCCCCCATCGGAAAGCAACACGCTCACCGCCGTTTCAGACGCCGTAGCGGATTCCACAAAAGGCTTCGCACCCAGCAACCCTGCCACTTCTTGGGCGTGTGATGCCACGTTGATCTCTACCCGATCTCTTTCTCCCACGGTGCCGACAAGTTCTCGTTGGGTTCCCTGAGTGATGAGACTGCCCTGGTCCATGATGCCAATACGGTCGCAAAGTCGCTCTGCCTCTTCCATGTAATGCGTGGTGTAAAGCACAGCCATCCCTTGGTTGCCAAGAGCTTCCACTGAGTCAAGGATGGCATTTCGGCTCTGCGGGTCCACACCCACCGTTGGCTCGTCAAGGATCAGCAGCTTCGGCCCTTGTACCAGCCCGATACCAATATTGAGTCGCCGCTGCATCCCGCCCGAGAATTCCTTGGTTGGATCATCCGCTCGGTCTCGTAAGCCAACAATCTCCAAGATCTCATCTACCCGCCCGGCCACCAACCCTTTCTCCAATCCCTGAAGCCTCGTGAAGAAGGTCAAGTTCTCCCTCGCAGTGAGCTCTGGATAGATAGCAATCTCTTGAGGCACATATCCAATCTGGCTTCGGACGTCAACGGCAGCAGTACTCATTGGTTCACCCCCAACAAGTATCGCCCCTGAGTCCGCGCTTAGGAGACCAGATATCATGGAAATAGTGGTTGTCTTCCCAGCGCCGTTGGGCCCAAGCAACCCATAGGTCTCGCCTTTATCGATGTGGAAACTCACTTCATTCACCGCGTTGCGGTCGCCGAAGGCCTTCGTTAGATCTGTAACTTTGAGCACTTATTGTTCTCCTTGTACACGGTCGATCACTGATTGCAGGGCCCCAAGATGCGCAGTGAGCGCGGTGCGGCCGGTGGGAGTTGCCGACACGGTTGTCAGCGGTCTTCTCCCTACGAATTGTTTCTCAATCTTCACCATCTCTGCCTCTTCCAAGACACGCAAATGGCGACTTAGATTGCCGTCTGTGAGGTTGAGTGTGTCTCTAAGGAATCCAAACGAGACGGCCTTTGATTCAGTCAAAAAAGTAAGGACGTTGAGTCGGGTTCTTTGATGAACCACTTCGCTAAATCCATCAGCCATTAGCGCGCACCGTGCGTAGGCCAACGCCAAGCGCAAGCAGGAAAGCCCCGAGGGCGGATGTCAAGACGCTGTATGTCAGAGTTGGTCCGTCAAGCAGGTACCCAACCACTATCCCCCAAGCCAGCAGTAGGCCAAGCGACTTGGCAATCAAGTATTGTCTGTCAAGGAGCGCAAAGCCTGCGAAGCCAACCACCAGAGAAACCCACGTCCCAACAACGGCGATGCTTCCTGAGAGCAGGAGTGCAGAAGCCCACGCTCCGACGACTATGCCGCCTCCCACAAGC
>CAXMSI010000199.1:2779-3242 GCA_964196085.1 uncultured Acidimicrobiia bacterium
CAAGCCAATAGTCGCGCGGGTTTCGAACGCTATTGCCACCGCCCTTCCCTATGAAGAGAACCGCCACGAACGGCATCCCTAGCCAGAACCAGGGCATCCAAGTCCACTTTCCCGCAGCGCCCACAATCACCGAAGCCAAATTGATGGCTCCCCAAACAATGAACAACCTCCAGTTTGCTGTGAGAACAGTGGTGCGAACAAGCGCCTGAACTCGGTGGTGATCGGCTATGAACTCTTCTGCTTCTGTGATGTCGTCTGATGACATGAAGAGTACTTTACACTACAAAGTACTCTTCATGCAAGTCAACGAGGTTTGTGCGGAAAAACTACTGTTGCCGTATGAACCAGTCCACCCGTCTCAGTGTCTACGGAGCAGCCGCTCGAGACGGTCGCGTTCTGGTGATCCGCTTGGCCCCTCATGTTCCTTCAGGTGGGCAATGGAGCCTCCCAGGCGGTGGTGTTG
>CAXMSI010000200.1:0-3234 GCA_964196085.1 uncultured Acidimicrobiia bacterium
AGCTTCGGCAGGTGAGCGAAAAGAAGGTTTCGAACGCGTAGGTGCCTTCGAGCGATTGAATTTGTGCGACCAATTCATCGGAGGCCTTGCCTGGATGCCCTCCCACGTGCAGCAGCGCCAATACAAGTGAGGTGAATTCGTGGCCGAGAGGTAGCCCAGCAAATTCAACGGAGGTTTGGCTGTCGATGCGGCTGATGATGAATGATGGTGTGCGTTTCCCAGTGCCGTCGAAGCGGGCGGTGACTTGTTCGGACGTGCTGGCAATTTGGTTGAGGAGTTCTACCAGTTGGGTGGAGTCGGCCGATTGGTCGGTTGTAGCGACGAGTTCGATCGGGGTCCGGATATTGGTGAGGTGGGTGGTGAGTTGACCAACCAGGGCGTCGTTAAGCATGGCTTGGAGTCCATTCTTCTATAGAAGAAAGCGGGGGGAAGAAAGAGTGACCGAGCCGCCGTATCGCATCGGAGGGTTTGCGATACGGCGGCCTGGGTAACACGTGTGACTTAGATCTTGCCTACGAGATCAAGGGAGGGAGCGAGGGTGGCGTCGCCGGCTTCCCAAGCTGCTGGGCAAACCTCGTTGGGGTTCTCGCGTACGTACTGAGCTGCCTTGATTTTACGAAGGAGTTCGGAGGCACTGCGACCGATATTGCCGGCGTTGAGTTCGGTGACCTGAATGATGCCGTCGGGGTCGATGACGAAGGTGCCGCGCTCAGCAAGACCCTTGGCCTTGATGAGCACTTCGAAGTTTTTGGAGATGCGGCCGGTTGGGTCGCCCACCATGGGGTAGTTGATTTTGGCGATGGTCTCAGATGTGTCGTGCCACGCCTTGTGGGCGAAGTGGGTGTCGGTTGACACTGAGTAGATCTCGACACCGATTTCCTGGAACTGAGCGTAAGCATCGGCAAGGTCACCGAGTTCGGTGGGGCAGATGAAGGTGAAGTTGGCGGGGTAGAAGAACACAACGGACCAGCCACCCTTGAGGGTTTCGTCGGTTACGGCGATCTGTTCTCCGTTGTGGTACGCCGTTGCGGCGAAGGGAAGAATTTCGGTGTCAAGAAGGGACATTTGTAAAGCCTTGTATGTAGTGATCTGTTTGAACAGTCATCATTGTACGCGGCAGCACAGAATATAGATGTTCGATTGACTTGATCGAATCGATTGACAACACCTATGACGACGCGAAGCTGATGGTCGCTCTGTTACGACGTGTCGCAGCTACTCGCTGGCTTCGAGTAGCTGTAAAAGGTACTGATCAGCTGAGCGATACATTTGCCGGGCGCTACATCCGTCTTGGCTGGCGCTGGCGCCGTCGGGCCGCGAGCCGATAGTGAACGGGTTCTCGGTGTAACCCATATCTGGGCTGGCTAGGGGATCGCTGTAGACCTCGATCCAGCTGTCTTCAGCACAGGAAACGCGCTGTATGAGAACCGAGCGGACCAGAAGGTCTTCGGGGATGGAGAGGTCGGTGACGACTTCGGGAAGGTTCGCTCGTCCTGGATCAAGGCTGCGAGCTTGCTTGATTACCAACTGGGTTGCGTTAGTGGCGGAACCAGACCAGGCACCCGCCATCGTCTTGAACTCAAAGTCAAGGGTGATGACCTGTCGATGCAGATCCGTGGCGAGACCAACATTCAAACGTTCCCGCCACAAAATCGCAATGGAGAACAAGTCATCGAACAAGCGAGTTGTGGTCGTATCACCCAGAACCGCGGCACCACCAGGAATCGTGGACTCCGCCAGTCGCGTAATAGTGACGCTTTCGTTTGCGGAACGAACTTCAATAATCTCGGGCAGTTGAAAATCGGTGGGATCGGGATTGGTAACACTGACCGCGCCGCGCTGTGTATTGATTGTGAGGAGTGCGCCACCACCCTGACCAGTGGGAAGCAACGTGAGCGTCGCCACGCCGTTGTTGATCTCGTGCTCATCATCGAAGCGGGCATGAACCAGTAACGCCATAGCGCCGCTGCGATGTTCGACGTTTTCAAGATTGCGTTCCTCAAATGCTTCGACCCCCCAGTACGACGCCCAGGTCTTCTTGATGGCCCACTCAATCGTCCGTTTCTGGTCCTTCTCTGGTTGGCTTTCTGGGTGTAAATAGCCGGTATTTGAGTCGTAGAGCCCGGCTCCGCTAAAGCCCTCAATGTCCTCCACCGTGCTGGAGGATCGGAACCGCAGACCTTGACCCTCGGGGTAGCGGCCAAAGGTAGTTTCCAGTTCGGACTCGATCTGAGCCAACGTCTGCGCCGTTATGGGGACAGCTCGAAAGAGGGCCTTAAAGCCACCAGCAGCCAGTATGTCGCCCAATGGCGATCCGGCAGGATGACTGGCGGTGTAGTCGCGGGCGAATTTGACATCGTTGGTGTCCGCGTAGACGTCGGCGTAGTCGCTCGGACCCTCCAGCAGCAGGTAACGCAGGCGGGCCTCATCGCCGAACTTGGGATCCTCAAGCATGGCATTGAGTTCGCGACTCACGAGTGCCAGGTGTTCGAGGTACGGGGCGGTGCTGACAGCTAAAGGTGTTTCCGGAGTGGTTACCCCCGCCGTAAGCAAGCTGAGGAAGCCGGTGGCTTTGCCACCGATGGTGAGGCGCCACGGATCAAGGTCGGTGTCGGAACCGATAGTTGGTGCAATGTCAGTGAGGTTGATGACCATCGGCACTGATGCTGGATCAACATACGGAACCGAGATGGCGGACCGTGATTGCAGGTTGACCCACTCTTCGTATTGCGCCTTGGTGATTAGCTCTATCTCGAGGGTGTTTGCCTCGGCCCGAACGATGGCGTAGGCGCTGCCACGAGCCGCCTGACGGATCTCGGCGTCGAACAAGACACCGGCCTGAGAAGCGTTGGGGATGCCCCGGTTACGGGCCAACAGATTGACGTGCGCCAGTGGTGTTTGGGGAGCCGAAGAGATGAGGGCTGCCGCCGGGGGAAGCCAATCAGGAACGGTGTCTACCAACAAGATTCGGTCGGCCGTGGAGTCGGTCAATTCGGCCCTGCCGTCCTCGATGAGGAGGAGACGCCCGGCGGTAATGCCTTCGTTGTAAACGGCAACAGTCCCGGGACGGACGAGTTCGGAATAGCGCACGATCTGGTCGGCGTAGGGTGCTTCGTCCGTCTGCATTTCTACCGCAAGCGCCTCTTGCGTGGGGGAGCGGACTACCCACTCGAGTGCATCGGCAATCTCGGTGGGAAGGCGGGCACCGAGAACCTCAAAAAAGCGAACCATCTC
>CAXMSI010000201.1:0-3220 GCA_964196085.1 uncultured Acidimicrobiia bacterium
AGACAACGACCATGAGAAGGCCGGCCCAGAATGCAGGTATGGCGATGCCAATCTGGCTAAGTACGTCGACCACGCCGCCTCGAACTTGCTTGACTTTGATGGCCGAATACGTACCTAGAACTAAAGCAAGCGGCGCAGAAAGCAGCAACGAACCTAGCGCCAAGAGAGTGGTGGGTCCGAGACGACGGAGAATTTCATCGTAGATGTCGAACCGGGCAGAATACGACGTGCCGAGGTCTCCAGTGAACACGCCTCCGAGCCAATCGGCGTACTGGAGGTACCACACCTGGTCAAGTCCGAGCGTTTCTCTGAGGGCCTCATAGGCTCCTGGTGCGGCCTCTTGCCCCAGCATGACCAATGCCACGTCGCCTCCGATAGACCGAAGCAGTGCGAAAACGATGAGGGATCCTAGCGTGGCAGCCAGTATCAAAGACAGTGTGGATCTGGCGATCACGCGGACCAAACGAGGCTCCTTGGCAGGGTTTGTGAATGGATACTAGAAACTGCTGCTTGGGCGTCGACCCCGTAAGGAGTCGACGCCCAAGATGTAATCAAGAGGTGATCAACCCTCCCAGTGCAGATCTCCGAAGTAGATGTGTGGCTCCGGGAAGCGGTGCGACCGGAAGCCCACAAGGTCTGTACGGGTGAGCTGCGGAACGTTTGGCTTCTTCGTAGCGAAGATCCATCCCTGATCGGCGACGTAGTGGTGCAGCTTCAATTGGGCTGCGTCGTACTCGCCTTTATCCGTGATGCCGTTGAGAGCATCGATCAGAGCGTCCATCTCGGTATCACAGAAGTCGGCCATTTCAGGCTTGCCGAAGGGCTGGCGACCGGAGCCGCACCTGTACTGGTCCAACGATGCGCCTGATGTGATCTGGAAGACCTCATACTGGCTCTGTGTGTTGGTTTGATCCAGCCACGTTGCCAGATCCTGGCTCCGTAGTTCGATCGTGATCCCGATCTCGGCCATCTCCGCTTGGAAGAGCTGGGCCATCACTGTATGCCAGGCCACGTTCGCGAATGGGAAGTCCAGCACGAGGTCGGTTGCACCGGCCTCTTCGAGCAACTCCATTGCTTTAGCGGGGTCGTACTCATACGGGCAGTAGTCATCGTCCCATGGCACTTCGGCAGGAACCCCCATGTTGCAGGTTGGGGTTGCCGTTCCGGCGGTCGCTGCATCGATGTGGGACTGACGGTTGTGGCCGTATTGGATCGCCTGACGGACTCGAATATCCTGGAACGCTTCAACCATTGGGTTGAGTGCCCAGTAAGACACCTCGGTGCCCGGGATCAGAGTGAGAGTGAAATTTGGATCCTCTTCGATCGAGAATACTCGGTCCATTCCTTCTCCAATTACCGAAGCAACCATGTCGATCTCGCCACCCAGAAGGGCGTTGAGTGCGGCGGTCTCGTCGGGGATGAAGCGCTGGATCACTGTCTCGAAGTAAGGCTCTTCACCCCAGTAGTCGTCGAAACGATTGAGCGTCACGTCTTGGTCGATACGGTACTCGCCGAACGTGTACGCACCGGTGCCAATCACTGTGGTGGCGGCGTCGTTGTCCTCGAAGAAGTTCTCGGGAACGACGATGCCAGAGCGGTTTGCCAATCCGGCAATGAAGGTCAAGCTCGGCTGAGCGAGGGTTACCTCGACGGTGTAGTCATCGATTGCTTTCACGTCCGCGACTCCCGCGAGGGGTGCCGACGCTCGTGAAACGCCTGACTCTTTTGCCTTGTTGAGCGAATACACCACATCTGCCGATGTCATGTCTGATCCGTCGTGGAACTTAACGTCCTCTCGAATGTTCAACGTGAAGACTGTGGTGTCACCGTTGACGTCCCACGACTCGGCGAGAACAGCTACCGGAGTGCCGTCTGCCTCAAGCCGAACGAGTGTCTCCCAAACGTTCTCCAAAAGGGGACCCGAGACTGCTGTGAGTCCGGTCTCCAAGTAGTCCCAGTTCGGCGGCTCTTGTGGGTAGGAGTAGGTGAGAGTTGTACCGCGCTCGTCGGGTTCGACGCCAGAGCCACACGCTACGAGCACGAGGCTGAGCGCCATGATCGCTGTTAGGAGTCGTAAGAACGACCGCCGCTGGGACTGCTGCGCTGTTGGGCGCTCCGCAGACACTTTCCATCGTTTCGATAGCCTCGTCATTTCAATCTCCTCATTCATATCCCGTACGGGTGCAATGCTGCAAACGAGCGCAGCATAGTCACATTGAGCAGCACTATAGTCACGATTGAAGTGCGAACGTTGTAGAAAGAAGCAGAAGAATATTGGAAGTTTTCAATTACTTGAGCCAGCAATTTCGGGTAACTGGATGGGGTCGTTCGGCTCTGGTCCTTCTATCGGCAGAGGAGTCGTGACAGTGGATATCAACAAGAACATGTTTGATCTGAGTGGGAAGACTGCGCTGGTGACCGGCGGAGGGTATGGGCTGGGTCGCGCGCTGGTTCATGGTTTGGCTGGGCACGGTGCTCGGGTGGTGAGTGTTGCTCGGAGTGGGGATGCTTTGGCCGAGACGTTTTCGTCGTTGGGTCCGGAGCATCGGTACATCGTTGGGGATCTGACCGACGATGCGGTGTATGAAGAGTTGGATGCGATGCCTGAGCAGATCGACATCTTGGTCAATAACCACGGGGGTGATCCTTTTATCAAGCCGTGGCCTGAGCAGTCTCCGGAGGATTGGCGGGGCACGTATGAGATCAATGTGGTGGCGTCGATGCGGCTGATTCATCTGCTGAGCCCGAAGATGGCGGAGCGGGGGTTCGGGCGTATTATCAATGTCTCGTCCGTCTACGGGATCATCGGCCAGGATCCGCGCAACACGACTGCCAGTGGTGGAGCTGGTGCGTACACGGCTGCCAAGCATGGGGTCAACGGTCTCACCCATTATTTGGCGTGTCAGCTGGGCGGCGATGGAATCACCGTGAACTCACTCGCCCCCGGAATGATCACATGGGCCCCCAACCCGACGGATGAGGCGTCAGAGCTCTGGGAGCGACTCGCCGACCACACCCCGGTTGGGCGTAACGGTCAGCCCGAGGACTTCGTCGCCCCCGTGGTATTCCTGTCGGCGGAAGGGTCTGCATTCGTCAACGGACATGTCCTCGTCGTAGATGGCGGCTGGAGCATCTGGTGAGTCTACCAAAGGGTTCGCTCGGATGGGGTCGTTCGGCTCTGGTCCTTCTATCGGCAGAGGAGTCGTGACAGTGGATATCA
>CAXMSI010000202.1:0-3204 GCA_964196085.1 uncultured Acidimicrobiia bacterium
ACCAGTTTCATCCACAGAAGTTGCTGAGTCCGCCCTTCCCAGATTCCCATTTTCAAGGAGTTCCATGTTTGCCGCACGCGCTGTCGGAGTAACCAAAACCTACGGTGAGGACACCACGTCAGTCACCGCACTCAGCAACGTCACACTCGACTTCGACAAGGGTCGATTCACCGCAATCATGGGTCCGTCTGGGTCGGGCAAATCCACGCTGATGCACTGTCTCGCGGGATTGGAGAGCGTCACCGAGGGCGAGATCTTCATCGGAGACGTCAGCGTTGCCGGCCTTCCCGATAATGCTCTCACCGAACTCCGGCGTGACAGCATCGGTTTCGTCTTCCAGGTGTTCAACCTGATTCCTACTCTGACAGCCATGGAGAACATCGAGCTTCCGGCAACGATTGCTGGACGAAAACTCGACGCCGAATGGGTTAAGCAACTCCTCGATATTCTCGGAATCGCCGACCGGGTCACCCACCGTCCAGCCGAACTCTCAGGCGGAGAACGACAACGAGTCGCCGCAGCAAGGGCACTTGCAGGCAAGCCCGACGTCATCTTTGCAGACGAGCCAACAGGAAACTTGGACTCAAAGTCTGCTGTTGAGCTGCTCAGTTTTCTTCGGAGAGCTGTGGACGAGTTCGGGCAAACCATTGTGATGGTTACCCACGATCCAAGCGCTGCAGCCTACGCTGACAGAGTGGTATTTCTTCGCGACGGAGTACCAGTCAAGACCATCGACGACCCAAGCCGAGACGACATTCTTGACACCATCAAAGGCTTGGAGAACTAGCTGTGTTCAAAATTGCCTTCCGCAATCTTTGGGATCACAAACTGAGATCAGCCCTGTTGGCAGCCGCCATTGTTGCTGGAGTCTCCTTTGTGGTGGCCTCATTTGTCTTCACCGACTCGCTGGGATCTAGCTTTGATGGCGTCTTTGAGCAGGCCCTTGATGCTTACGACATCTCCATCGACCCCGCTACTGACGAAGAAGTAGACCCGTTCGCCCCCGTTTCAGACCTGCCCACCTTTGGTGGGTCAATCCTGGGACTCGTCTCAGAGGTCGATGGCGTCGAATCAGTAACGCCTTCAATACAGACCACAGCCGCTATTGACTTTGGTGAGGCCTCCAACCCATTCGGCGGACCTCCAACCACCGCCTTTTCGTGGGCCGAGGGTGGGATTTGGGAGCTAGTCGACGGCCAGGCACCAACCAATCCAAGCGAAGTTCTTGTATTTGTTGGCACCGCTGAGGAGAACGACATCTCTATTGGAGACACCATACGCGTCGCTTTCGACGGCCCGGTATCGGAATTCCAGGTTGTCGGAACTATGAGCTTCGGTGAAACCACTGACCTATTCGGAGCCTCGTTCCTCGCATATGAGTTCGACGCAGCTGAGGAGCTCTTCGACATGCGAGGGCAACTCTCTACAGTTGCAATCAACGTCACGGAGGGCACGGATGTCGACATTCTGGTCGACACCCTCAATGCCTTGCTACCCCCCGAGGTCGAAGCTCAATCGAGCCAGTCGGCCGTGGAGGAAGAAGCCTCCGATCTCAAGCAGGGGCTCTCCTTCTTCAACACCTTCCTCTTGGCATTCTCAGGCATTGCCCTGGTCGTGGGGCTGTTTGTCGTGTACAACGCATTCCGAGTGGTTGTTGCTCAGCGGACAAGAGAGCTTGCGCTTCTCAGAATCATTGGCACAAAACGGCTCCAAATGATCAGTAGCGTCCTATTCGAAGCCGCAATCATTGGTGTGATTGCATCAGCAATAGGAATTCTCGTCGGAGCTGGCCTCGCTAGTGGCATCCGTAGGCTCCTCGAGCTCTTCGGCAGTGCTCTTCCGAGCGCCGGACTTGTAGTGGCGCCCCGAACCATCGTCGTCGGTTTCGTGGTTGGAATAGTCGCGACGCTCATCTCAGCAACGTTGCCTGCACTCCGCACAGCACGCATCTCTCCCATGGAGGCCCTGCGCGATATCCCTTCGGCGACGTCAGCCAGTCTGACATCAAAGATTATCGGAGGGTTGGTTCTTGCTGGATCGTTTGTCCTGATCATCTTTGGAAGTGTCGCCGCCGACGGTAGTCAAAGCGCCTTTACCGGTGAGACCGGACCCCTCAAGCTCGTTGGTCTGGGCGGGTTCCTCCTGTTCATAGGTTTGTACCTTACGGCTCGATTCATGGCCAAGCCCATCATCGGATTCCTCGGTATTCGCGCCAAAAAGATGACAACCAGGCTCGCTCGAGAGAACGCAATCCGCACTCCTAGGAGGACAGCAACCACCGCAGCGGCCTTGATGATCGGCCTCGGGTTGGTGGTCATGGTCTCGATCTTGTCAGCATCGGTTCAGGACCAGATTCTGGCTGCAACTGAAGACTCTGTTTCCGCCGATATCTTCATCCAACCGGGCGGCGCCAACTTCTTCGGGTCGCTACCCGACGGCATCGAAGAGATAGTATCTGACGTTGACGGCATCGACACCGCTACTGGGTTGAGCCTGAAGCCAGTGGAGTTGCCAGGCGGCGGCGCAAACAACTTCCTGCTCGGTGTCCGCCCAGAAGGCATGGACTCGTTCCTCAAGTTCGCTGTCCTCGCGGGCTCACTTGATGACATGACTGGCGACGGAATCGCAGTTCAGAAGATAGAGGCTGATGCCCAGGGTTTCGACCTCGGTGATGAGGTCCCAATCACCATTGATGGAACGCTCTACAACTTCAAGCTTGCAGTCGTGTTCGAACTGTTGGGCGATACACCCGATGACCAGTCCTACTACCTCAACGTGGAGCGGCTCATGGAGATCGATCCTGACGTGGGAACCAACACTGTTGCCATCGTCCTCAAGCCTGGCATTCTGCCCGCTGACGGGAAGGAGGCGGTCCTCGACGCACTCGTGGACTACCCAACGGTCTCGATCCTCACGCTCGACGACCTCGTAGGTCAGATCAAAGCCCTTCTGGGTGGCATCGTCGCGATGATTGGCGGGCTTCTGCTGATGTCGGTGTTCATCGCCCTCATTGGCATCGTGCTTACGCTCTATTTGGCAGTCATTGAACGGACGAGAGAGATTGGGCTCTTGCGAGCGATTGGCATGTCAAAAGCTCAAGTGCGCAAAACCATTCGCTTCGAAGCTGTACTCATCGCCCTGTTTGGAGCCGTCCTCGGAATATTCCTTGGAGTGTTTCTCGGATGGGGACTCGTGCGGGCAATC
>CAXMSI010000203.1:0-3203 GCA_964196085.1 uncultured Acidimicrobiia bacterium
CCAGAAGGCAAGCCGAAGTCCCAGCATGGGAGTCCCTTTAACGATTACGTTACCGACTGACCAAGCCGTTACGGCAGCGGCCCCAGCCAGAAGCCCAACTGCATGCGTCTTGCCCCTCACGCGCTGGGTTCTGAAAGCAGGGGTTGGGAAGCCATTTAGTAAGGCTAGCTGAGGGGATCCATGTCAACATCTGGGTTCTTTGAGGTGTCTCATTCGAAGTCCGTCCATCTAGGGGTCGGCGAGTTCCTGAGTGAGTCCTTCATCTTCGTCAATCCCAACGGCGTTCACATACGTTCCCTGCGAGACCATTTCGAACAGAACTTTCACGTCCGAGCCCGCCTCGCGAACTACAACGCTGGCCGATTCATGGATTTTCGAAGGCATCAACCCCGATCACCTCGCACAAGAAATGGCAGAGGAAATCGGCAAAGGCGTGAACTACCTCGACGTTGAGGTTGACGGGGCCAAGCGGGCGGCATCGCTTATCCACGGGCTCCTCAGAGATCTTCAGCCCGGGAATCTGTCAGTCCAGCAGACCTAATTCTCTCTGCTTGACCTTTGAGAGACCCTCACCCACGATACGATGTGACTCTTGGATCTGCTCCATCAAGTCATCGTCGGCGAGACCGGGGACCGCGTAGTTCTGCACCCAAGTGAACCCTCTTGATGCGAGGTAGGGAGCTGGACGTAACCCCGGCATCTCGACGAGAAACTCAAACTCGTCTGGCGTGGTCTTGAACGTGACACCGAGCACTGAACCAGACTCGTCACTCCAGCCTCCAACAGCGAACACCTTGCCGCCGACCTTCCACACGTGTGCATCCCCCCACTGCACCACATGGGTCACCGCAGTGAGTGATGCGCAGAACTTGTTGTATTGCTTTACATCCATAGATTCAGAATCGTAACCAATACGCAAAGGGAGGGGGACCTTTCGGCCCCCTCCCCAATGTGCTTTTCGGAAAGAGTCAGAGGTCAGGTTGTCGAACGCCCGGCTTTCCGCAGGAGCCATATCGCGAGGGAGAACTCCCCCACGATGGACGGCACGGCAACAATCGTCAGAAAGACATTGGCGTAATCGTCGTAGCTCTCAAAGCCGAACTGCGCAAGAGTGTCGAACACGTAGGCCGATCCTGCAACCATCAGCACAACCGCTAGCCACTTCGATGAGAGCCCCGATTTGAAGAGCAAGTAGCCAATCGTGACCAGATGCAGCCCGAAGATTGCCAGTCCGGCAAGCCAGGTGTCATTGAACGACTCCAAAGCAAGTGTCACCTGAGCATCGAGCTGCCCCTGACTGAAGGCTTTGAGGGCATCGCTGTCACCCGTGAGCCGCAGAGCCTCGAGAAGCGGGACAACCGCAACGCCTAGGAACACTGTGTACACCAAGCGGAACCAGGCCGCGAGGAGTGACAAGCCTTCGCTCACCGGCCGCAACAGCTTGTAAAGGAGCCACGCCACCACAATATCGAGACCGAATACGACCAAGAATGCCACGATCCCAGCTCGGAAGAGTCCCTGCGAGCCTGCGATGTTTACTGCTGTTTCTGCAGCGTCTCCCGAGCCCGTTAGACCTTCGAGGACGAAAAAGTTGGCGAAGACCCCAAGGGCGAATATGGCGAGGTAGGAGACCCCGGCCATTACACCTGCTCTTCGCAGGCTCATTTCTGGAACGACAGAAATCATACGACCACCATGCTCCTGGCCGAAGCCGAATCTTCAACCTGATGGGTGAACCCTTTGGCGAATAGCCAAACCGGCAGGATCAACTCAAAGAGGCCTCCAGGGATCGACATTGCCAAACCCACACCTATACCAAACAACTCCAAGACGGCGCCGGTGAAGAGCGCCGCGTAGCCGATAACACCGAGCAGCGCGAGCTGTCGAGGCACAAGGCTCGTACGAAGCAGCAGGAGGCAAAAACCAACGCTGCCTATGCCTAAGACCGCCATGGCGATCTGATAGGCGTTGAAGTTGGTAGCAACCGCTACCTCGATCGCTGTATCCGTGGTCGCATTACGAGCAGCGAAAAGCACCAGGGCGCCGAACGCAAGCACGCCACCTTCTATGACCCTGGTCACTAGGTAGTGGTTAGCAGTGCGGTCGTTGTGTGACCGTAGGACCGGCCGTATGAGCAACCCAATGGCAATCACGACTAACGAGTTGACCAGCATGAAGGCGATACCTGCCGTAAAGGTCGTGGCGTTTTCGCTCAGATTCAAGAGGCTGTCAGACGCACCGAGCACCCCATCCACTTGGGTGCTTCCTACCCCGTAAAAGAGCATGGCGGCGAGGAAGAGTCCTCCTACGATGCGTGCGGTTGTTTTGTGTTCATTCATCATTTCAATCCCGGTTCGTACGTTGTAAGGTAGAACTCTAACCGTACGGTGTACGGCTGTCAACCGGTCGTGAGCTGGCGGTCGTTCCTACGGCAACTAACCTGTTGAAATCGTGACCCCAGAAGGAACAACACATGCGACTCGGCGTGAAGGCAGCACTAGTCCAAGGCCAAAGAGTGGCAGGGGACGTCAACATCCACAATGGGAAGATCACGACAGTTGGGATTCCTAATCCGTCCGGGAAGGGCCTTGCCGTTCCGGGCCTTATCGACGTCCAGATCAACGGGTTTGCTGGGATTGACTTCACCGATGCCACCACGGCTGACTACAACCTCGTTGCTGAAAAACTGGCCGCAACCGGGGTTACCTCGTTCCAGCCCACGCTCATTGCTCTACCCATAGAGACCTACCAGTCAACCCTCGCTAATTTCCACCCCGACCAAGTCGAGGGTGCCCGGGTACTTGGCATGCACCTTGAAGGGCCGTTTATCTCACCCGACAGATGCGGGGCCCACGACCCCAACCACATGCTCGAACCCGACATAACCGCAGCCGCCCAACTCCTCGCGTCGGGCAAGGTAACCCATATGACTATCGCCCCAGAACTGGATGGGGCATCCGAGCTCATCTCATTTGTGTCCCAGGCTGGAGTAACAGTTTCGCTCGGGCACACCGATGCTACGGCCGCTGATGCCCATGCCGGTTTCGATGCAGGTGCCACAAGCGTCACGCACATCTTCAATGCACAGCGACCCTTTTCGCACCGAGAGCCAGCCCTAGGGGTGACAGCTCTGACAAGACCCGATGCCTTTGTGACGGCCATCGTGGATGGCATCCACCTCGCGGACGAGACCGTAAGGCTTA
>CAXMSI010000204.1:0-288 GCA_964196085.1 uncultured Acidimicrobiia bacterium
AACCCGTCGGCGTTCCATCAGCGCCTAACCGAGCTTGGCGATAACCGCATCGACAGCAGTACCAACAGTGGTGATGCTCTCAGCTTCATCGTCAGGAATTTCGACGCCGAATTCATCTTCAAGCGCCATGAGTAGCTCGACAACACCAAGTGAGTCGACTTCGAGGTCTTCTTCGAACCGAGCGTCGTTGTTGATCTTGTCGGCGTCAAGGCCGAGTTCTCCGACGAGAAGTGCTGCCATTCTTGTTTCGATATCTGAGCGATCCATGATCGTTCCCTTCATTTCTGT
>CAXMSI010000204.1:298-3177 GCA_964196085.1 uncultured Acidimicrobiia bacterium
CACTTCGTCACCTAGGGCCGCTGTCATATCTGTAGCGATAAACCCAGGGGCCACAGCGTTGACAGTGATGCCGCGACTGCCTACTTCCTTGGCGATCGATTTGGCCATAGCGATTACCCCAGCCTTTGAAGCAGCGTAGTTCGCTTGCCCTGCGTTGCCTGACACACCCGCGACCGAAGCAACATTCACAATTCGTCCCCACTTCTCCCGGAGCATTCCTCGCAACGCAGCTTTAGTGCACAGGAAGGTGGATTTGAGGTTCACCGCAATAACCCGATCAAACTCCTCTTCCGTCATCCGCAGCATGAGGTTGTCTTTGGTGATACCAGCATTGTTGACGAGCACGGTGACTCGACCAAAGGCTTCAGCCACCGTTTTAAACATGGCAGCCACAGCATCCGGATCAGACACATCTGCTCCAACAGCAATGGCTTCACCGCCACCCATCACAATGAGGTCAACGACCTCCTGAGCAGCATCAGGGCGCGAGGTGTAGTTAACAGCAACCTTGTGGCCTTCGCCGGCTAGGGCAATAGCGACTGCACGACCGATCCCGCGGGAGGCGCCGGTCACCAGAGCTACTCGGCTCGTCATGGCAGCCTCCTCAGGTTGGGCTCGAGCACGTCCATGACGGTGAGGTCGGTTGGGGTGAGGGCGGCGTCGCTCGTACCCAGCGGTGTGGTTCGGTCGCCCCATTTAATCACCGCAGCAGCCCAAGTCAATCCACCACCGAAGGCGGCAAAAACAATCACAGAACCTGGCTTAATGAAGCCTTCGGCAAGCGCTTCTGTCATGGCAATGGGGATAGTCGC
This sequence comes from uncultured Acidimicrobiia bacterium, assembly GCA_964196085.1. GTDB lineage: Bacteria > Actinomycetota > Acidimicrobiia > Spongiisociales > JAENVV01 > CAXMPE01. The sequence continues at coordinate 1,111 of CAXMSI010000204.1, forward strand.
CGCCGAGGTGTTGCCGTACTTGTCAATATTGATATAGACCTTCGATTCGTCGAGCTTCAACCTGCGGGCGGTGGCGTCAATGATCCGCTTGTTTGCTTGGTGTGGAATCAGCAGGTCGACGTCACTTAGCTCAAGCCCTGCGTCGGCAATAACCTTCAACGAGGAGTCCCCCATCATTCGGACCGCTCGTTTGAACACCTCGGGACCGTCCATTTGGACACTCTGGCCCTTTTCAGTTTTGTCTAGATGGTGCAGGTTGGTCCCGCTCTCTGGGATCCAGAGATACTCAGCAGTTGTGCCGTCAATACCGAGGGTCGATGCAAGAACGCCATGGTCACCGTCTGTTCCTTCGAGCACCGTAGCGCCTGCTCCATCGCCGAAAAGAATGCAAGTGCCTCGGTCTGTGAAGTCGATGAAACGGGTCAACCGCTCAACCCCAATAATCAGCACCGTCATCGCCGCTCCAGATCGAATCATCGCATCGGCTTGGGTGAGGGCATACACCCAGCCGCTGCACGCGGCGTTGAGATCGTATGCGCCAGCATTACTGAGCCCCAACTCTGCCTGGACGAAGGCGGCAGCCGCTGGGATCACCGTGTCTGCTGAACAGGTCGCCACTATGAGCAGGTCAACTTCGGACGGATCTTTGCCGGCGCTGGCCAGGGCCTGCTTGCCCGCCACAACTGCCATTTCCGATGCTGGTACGTGCGACACACGCCGTTCTTTGATACCAGTCCGTGAGACGATCCATTCATCGTTGGTTTCGACAATGCTCTCGAGGTCTGCGTTGGTGAGGATGGATGGCGGCACGCACATACCCCAACCGGTGATCTCTGAATGCTTCATGAAGGTTCCTTCGCTGTGGACATTTCGTTAAGCGCCTCGAACGCTTCCTGCATCGTGGCTTCATTATTGACTATCAGGACGGGCACGTCGGGGACTGATCGTTTTGCCATCCCCGCAGTGACGTCACCCGGACCGATATGGACGAACGCGTCTACATGCCTACCCATGTTCTCGAGCAGGGCCTGAAAGCGTACCTGACCAACGACCTGGTCAAGCAGCGTGCCGCCGATATCAGCTGGGTAGACATCTGCCGTCGTATTTGCAAAGACCACGAACGCAGGACCCATGAAAGTTGTTGCTTGAACTGCTTCGGTAAGGTCCTCGACAGCTGACTGCATGAAAGGCGTGTGGAACGCTCCGGCAACCTTGAGAGGTATAGCTCTCCTCATACCGAAGGTTTTAACGATTCCGGCAGCCCATTCAACGTCTTCGACTCCCCCAGCGACTACGACCTGCCCTGGTGCGTTGATGTTGGCAACCCAAAGTCGACCTCCCTGTTCGCGTCGTTCTCCGCAGAGAGCTTCTGCCTTAGTTTCGTCGGCGCCAAGGAGTGCTGCCATGGCAGAGGGTTGCTGGGCGGCAGCTACACCCATTGCCTGGCCCCGTCGAGCTACGAGCCGAAGTCCATCAGCAAACGAGATCGCTTCGGCTGCTGCCAGTGCCGTGTACTCCCCAAGCGAGTGGCCTGCTGCTGCAACGACTTCCATCCCTTCAGGCAACCCTGCAGAGAAGGCTTCCCATTGGGCGTACGCCAGGCTGTAAAGGGCCGGCTGGGCGTGTTGAGTGGCCGTCAACGCCTCCTCAGGCCCATCGGCGCAAATACCCTGTAGTGACCAGCCGAGCAGTTCGTCTGCCGCCACGCCAAGAAGGTCTGGACGAGCGGCAAAGAGCTCAGCTCCCATGCCTACGAACTGGGCACCTTGGCCCGGAAATAGCACACCAATGTTCATCACGAAGTTTCGACCCTCTCCCGGTTTCCGGGGTTACGACAACTCTCGAAGAATCTTGAGCACCTTGGTCACATCTTCAGTGTCGACATCGTGATGCGTCACGAATCGCAACCGGCCAGGCGTGATAGTCGCAACCCTGATCCCGACTCCAGCCAGCGCGTTCTGGAAGGATCCAATACCTCCAGGAAGCTTGGCTTCTTCCACAACCACCATGTTGGTGGCAATCGCGTCACCGTCGGTTGCCTCGGGATAAAGCTCAGCAATGCCCTCT
>CAXMSI010000205.1:0-3176 GCA_964196085.1 uncultured Acidimicrobiia bacterium
ATCGCGAATGTACAAGTGGTGCCGGGTGTTGCGTTGTCAGCGCACGACCATCCTGGGGTTGATCCCGCGGCGTTATATGTGGTGTTGTCTGGAACAGTCTCCGTCATGACCACGGTCGTGGCGTCTGCGTAACCGGTGTTCTCGTAGGTAAGGGTGTAGGTGACGTCACTGCCAGCGTCGGCAGAAGTAACCCCGTCGTCCTTGGTGACTGAAAGGTCAGGTTGGGTCAGCACGACGTGGCTGTCCTGAGCAGTTACGTCTCCTGCGAAGCCCTCTGGGTGGTAGAGAGCGTTCACGGTGTTGGTGATGGTATCGAATGAAATGTCACCAGCCAGGAGGGTGTAATCCACTGTGAAGGAACAGCTGTCTCCTGTGGAGATCCGGTCGCATCCAGCCGTGGTGGCCGCTGACTTGATGGCACCGATAATGTCGTCGGTTATGAAACCATCATCCACTGGGATGGCTGGTGTGGAGTCAACGAATACGAGGTCAGGAGCGCCAAGTGTCGGTGATTCTTGAGAGGTGTTCTCAACGGTGAAGGAGTAGGTGACATCATCGCCCGGTGCCGCGTAATCGGATCCGCTCACATTGGTGACGCCAGCGGTTGCGGTCTTGTCAACGGTGACGGACGGGTCGAAGAGTTCGAGGGAGTGGTTGGCCGTGGCTGTGGACTTGGAAACCACCACGCCGTTGGGAGGTGCATAGCTCGCCGTAACTGTGTTGACGACCGGATTCGACGTGGAGAAGAGGCCGGCGTCGACGACCCAGTCGGACTCAAACGAGCAGCTGGCTCCTGCGAGGATCGTGCTGCACCCAGCTGCCGCGGCATCGGCAGTGATATCGCCAATGACGTCGTCGACAACTGTGTCAAGAGTGAGGTCAACTACACCTGAGTTCACAATTTCGAAGCTGTAGGTGACTGTCTCACCTTCGGCTGAGAGTGGTGGCCCTGTTTTGGACATCGTGAGGACGCACGCTGCCGACGTCGCAATGGCTAAGTCCTTTTGCTGCGCGTTAGTCCTGGTGGAGCTACGCGATTCTGCGAGGAGCGTGTTGAAGCAGCCGAGTCCGTTACCAAGGGCCGAGTTGACGTTCACCACAGCCTCAAGGTAGGAGTCTATTGGGAAGATGTTTGCTGCTCCAGCCTTCGGGGTGTATGGCCATGGCGCGGCCTGCGGGCTGGAGTTGGCAATGCCGCAAAAGGTATGGCTGGCGAGGGCGGTCGCACAGTCGTTGATGCCTGAAACGCTGGCCACGTTGACGAGCGGTCCGCCTGGTGCTGTGTCGTCCCAGACGAAAGTGAGGACTTCGGGAGTACCGCTGCCGAAGTTGGTGACGACGAGGAGGTCGCCGTTGACGTGGGTGGCAGGGAGGCCGGTCTCTAGATCTTCGAATGTTCCGTCTGCCTTCTTGGCAACCGATTGTTGCAAGAGCCAGAAGCCGAACGATGCAGCACCGTTGTTTGCAAACCTGTCGACCCCCAGATGGAAGAGGGGTTCGCCGGTAGGTGAGAGGTAGGTTGCAGCGTAGGTGTTGGTGAGTTGGTTCTTGTCCGGGACCGAGGTGACAGCCCATCTCCAGCTCGAGATGTCGAGTGTGTCTTTGGATCCCCCACCGGTGAATGCGTCATCACCAGCTCCGGTGTCAGGAACAAAGTTGAAGCCTTGAGCTCCAGAATTGGACGTTCCGTTGAGCCAATCGAGATACACGGTCTCAAAATCGGCAAGGATGTTGGATGGATCGTCCACTCCGCTGGATGTTTCGTCAACAGCGTTCCCGTCAAGCTCGAACACGTCGAAGAGTCCCGCCTGGGCAGGTGGAGTGAACGCGAGCATCTGGATAGAGACCAGAGCGAGGACGGCAGCCAGTGCGACATACTTTCTATGACGCGTGATTGTTTGGGAGGGAGATAGAAGCCGTTGCATTCGTTCCTGTGCCGGGATGGCAATAAGGGATATGTAATTGTCGTTACTTTCTCGGGTCATTCCAAGGACCACATGAGCCACAATCGCTGGTTTTCTGGGATTTCAGCGGATTTGATGAATAGCAGGACGAATCCAACCACGTTGAGTGAGAGTGGCCTCACGCACAGTGATAAATGGGCTGCTAGCTGATCGAGCTGATCTCGAAGAGGTGGCCGTCGGGGTCCCTAAAGAAGCAGCGAGTTTCGCTGCCATTGGCCAAAGGAGGTGTAAGGAACGTTGCTCCTCTTGCAGCGAGAATGTCGTAGCTTGCCTTGCAGTCCTGAACCCGAATAGTGAACGCGTGATCTACTTTGTCGGGGTTGGCCTGCTCAACGAAGGAGACGGAAGGCTTGTCGGGGGTCGGGGCAGCGCCGGTGACCAGTAACAGCCAAGCTCCGCAGAACTGAAGTACAACTGACGTACGTCCGTACTCGCCATAAAGCTCAGCGCCCAGGACGTCGGTGTACCAAGCCTTGGAGACGGCAGCATCAGCCACTACCAAGATCGTTGTGAGGGCCATGTCTTCTGTGGGGAATTTGTCCATGGCCCCACCCTACCGCGTGTGCTTCAAGCCCAGAGCTTGAAGCACACAAGCTGGTAGTGGTCGCTATGGTCGTGTGATCTATCGGAGAGTGCATTGTGGAAGAACCGGCCATTGTTAGTACCCCAGGTGGACCGCTGCGGGTAAGTGGCGGGCTCCCAATTGTGCGCAAGGCTGCTGTGAGCTCTGAGCACGGAGAACCCCTCACCTGGAAGACCTATGAGTCCCTGACCGAGCAGGATTCATACTCTCTGTGTCGTTGTGGGCAATCGGCAAACAAACCGTTCTGCGATAGGTCCCACATTCGAGTCGGCTTTGAAGGTGTTGACGCTGCCCACGTGGACACCTACAAGGATCGGTCAACGGTTCTGGGAGGTACGGGTATCACCGTGAGCGATGACAGGTCGGTTTGCGCGCATGCCGGGTTTTGCGGCAACAAGGTCACCGATATATGGGAGCAGGTTGCTGAGACGGACGACAGTGTCGTTCGACTGGCGGTGATCAATGAAGTAGAGAAGTGTCCATCAGGTGCCATTACCTACCGCTTTGAAGGCGATGATGCAGATACTGAGCCCGACTATCCAACCCAGATTGCAGTGACAGCCGACGGCCCGCTTTGGGTGACCGGAGGGATATCGGTGACGACAGCTAACGGTGACGAGATCGAAGCG
>CAXMSI010000206.1:0-3168 GCA_964196085.1 uncultured Acidimicrobiia bacterium
CTGGCGAGATCTTCGAAATTGCTAAGAACGAGCGAGAAGGCCGCAAGGCGGCTGCTGCAGCAGCCGAAGCGATCAAGGCTTCCAAGCACTATATTCCAACAGCGCGAGAACGTCTCGCTCAACTGTTGGAGACACTCCGCACATCAGACGAAGCAGAGCTACGCCTCGTGGTCAAGGCCGACGCTGCTGGTTCATTAGAAGCTATTCGTGAGGCGGTGGCCAAGATCACGCGTGATGGTGGTTCAATCACCATCACTCACGGTGCGGTTGGTGGTATGATCTTTGGTTTCAACGTTCGGCCAGACTCCAAGTCTCGTAAGGACGCAGAGACCAAAGGTATCGAGATTCGTACCTACAGCATCATTTACGAACTGCTCGACGATATTGAGGCAATGCTTGTGGGCCGCCTAGCCCCTGATCAAGTGGAGCAGGTGCTCGGTTCAGCCGAAGTCCGCGAAGTGTTCAAGGTGCCACGCCAGGGGAATATTGCTGGCTCCTACGTCACCGAAGGTGTGGTACAACGTGGTGCTCACGCCCGGTTGCTTAGGGCGGGTGTTGTGATCCACGATGGTCTCATCTCGTCGCTGCGCCGTTTCAAAGATGACGTCAGAGAGGTGGCCGCTGGGTTCGAATGTGGAATCGGTATTGATGACTACAACGACATCAAGGTTGACGATGTGTTTGAAATCTACGAGATCACCGAGGTTGAGCGCACTTAGCCGGGGACGGCAGTGCGAGCGTTCTTATGAGTGATCGGATGCGAAAAATCAACTCGGCAATGCTCGAGATGGTGGCCCAGCACGTATCAGGACTCAAGGACGAACGTATTGGTTTTGTGACGATCACAGCCGTTGATACCTCGCCAAACCTGCATCGCGCGGTGGTGTCCTACGCCGTGTTGGGCACCGACGAAGAGGTCGCTTCCACGGCTGCTGGTCTCGAGTCGGCCGCTCCTCGAATCTCACGCCTCGTGGGAGCTGAGTCATCGATGAAGTTCACGCCAACCATTCATTTCACACCCGACAAGGTGGCGGCGCGCACTGCCAGGCTCACCGAGATCTTCCGACATCTGGAAGAGGAGCGTGAAGAGTTGGGCGTTCCTGTCTTCGAGGAAGAAGACGAGCTGGGCTGATGCGAGGATTCCTCCTCGTAGACAAGGCTGCCGGTATTACGTCCCACGGCGTTGTGGACAAAGTCCGCAAAGCATTGGGAATCAAGAAGGTCGGCCATGCAGGAACGCTCGATCCCATGGCGACTGGCCTGCTTGTGGTTGCCGTTGGACCGGTTACTCGTTTGATCCGATGGATCCAGGACGCAGAGAAAGAGTACGAAACCACCGTGCTGCTCGGAATCGGTACCTCGACATTGGACGCTGAAGGAGAGACGACCGAACAGGTCGATATGTCCGGCGTGACACGTGCCGACGTAGTGGCCCAACTTGCTAGGTTCCGAGGGGAGATAGAACAGGTTCCTCCTATGGTGTCAGCGCTGAAAGTTGGCGGCAGGCGCCTGCACGAGCTCGCTCGTAAGGGCATCGAAGTGGAGCGAAAGTCGCGAAGCGTGATCATCTCTGAACTCACGCTCACTGGCTTCGATCCGGGAGAACGACCGCTGATGCACCTGCGGGTCGTTTGTTCCAAAGGTACTTACATCCGAACCTTGGGGGATGATATCGCAATCGCCCTCGGCGGCCGAGGGCACCTCACTGTCTTGCGAAGGACGCGGATCGGCCACCTGAAGGTGGCCAATGCGGTATTTGTTGGGGACGTATCGCCTGAATCTCTTGTCGACCCTGGTTACGCGTTAGGGTCGTTGCCCATCGTTGAAGTTGATTCCGAGACGTCGACCCTCGTGGGCTATGGTCAGGCAATTCCTAACACTTCTTCATGGGCGGAGAGCACAGCCGTTCGCATAATGAACCGACAAGGCATCATGCTTGCCGTGTATCGAGTTGAGGGTGACGTCCTTAGGCCTGAGGTTGTGTTGGCATGACGGTGTTCCAGGGAGATCCGCATGAGTGGAGTTTCGATGCCGCTTCGTCGGCCGTGGCAATTGGCGTGTTCGACGGAGTACACAAAGGACACCAAACGGTGCTTCGAAAGCTAGTGGCTACCGGACTTCCAAGCGTTGCCGTCACTTTCGACCCTCACCCACTGGCGTTGGCCGCTCCTGAGAGAGCGCCGCAGCTGATTGGGTCGGTGTCCCAGCGCATAGAATGGCTAAAGGCCGAAGGTGTCCACGGAGTAGGTGTGCTGCCGTTCGCTCAAATTCGTGACTGGACCCCAGAGGCGTTCGTGGAGGTGGTTTTGGTACATGCTCTCCATGCAGGCATTGTTGCTGTGGGAGAGGACTTCAGGTTCGGCCGCGGCCGATCGGGCGATGTCGATATTCTTCGGGCACTAGGTAAGGAAGTCGGTTTCAGGGTGGTAGCTCTCGAACTACTGCGAGAAGACGCTGCAGCGCCGGTGTCGTCCACCAGCATCCGGAACCACATTGCGAACGGCGAGATGGCTCAAGCGAAGGCTCTTCTGGGACGACCCTTTACGATTCGAGGTCCGGTGGTGAGTGGAGACGGGCGCGGGCGGACAATTGGGATACCCACAGCGAACATTCTTGTGAGTTCTGCAGCCATACTGCCCGGGTTGGGGGTCTACGCTGCCCTTGTCGGCGGGGACCACAAGGCGGTTGTCAATGTGGGAAATCGCCCAACCTTCGGTGGAGGCGATGTGACAGTCGAAGCTCACATTCTTGACTTCGACGCAGATATCTACGGTCAAACGATCGACATCGCTCTCGAGCAACAAATCAGGGCGGAGAAGAAGTTCGATGGAACCGAGGAACTCGTGGCCCAGATCCACCACGATATCAGTGTGGCAAGACAGATATTGGGGGCAGAAAGGTGATGGATATCAAAAGAGTTCACTCAGGATCACCCTACGAAACAAGGTACGGGTTCTCCAGAGCGGTGGCTGTCGACGGGCGAGTCCTGGTCGCTGGAACTGCCCCAGTACCCCCAGAGGGAGAGCCAGTAGCAGCTACGGCGTTCGATCAAATGAAGCGGTGTACCGAAATCGCCCAACGAGCAATGGCTGACCTTGACGTGGGAGAGGTCACGGTGATTCGCACCCGAATGTTTATCACCGACCCAAGTGATGCGGACGAAATTGG
>CAXMSI010000207.1:0-2796 GCA_964196085.1 uncultured Acidimicrobiia bacterium
CTTGATGCAGATGCCTCTGGTTGGTTGGTGGTCTTGGCCAAGTTTGCTGGGAAGCAAGTTCCGGGGGCTGACTTTAGGCTCCATCAATCCACCTACATAGAGCATGCTCCGGTATCGTGCACCCATGGCTGACAGCCCATCCGCGTCGTTTGGTTCGTCCTTCTTTGGGTACTCCAAAGCTGAGGTTGACTCTGCGATCTCCAAGCTCAAGATTCAGATCGAGTCACTAGAGGACTCAACCGCACAGATGAAGGCCCTAGTCGCCGCCAGCGAAGGCCAGCCGCCGGCCTATGACGAAGTGGGCAAGGACATTTCCAAGCTCTTGGCCGATGCCGATGCAGCTGCCAAGTCAATGAGAGATCGCGCATTTTCTGAGGCTGCCGCCCTCACTCGAGCAACGGCGGCTGAGACGTCGCAGTTAGCCTCCGAAGCTAGCGCAGCTGCCGATCAGCTTCGCGGCGATGCCTGGGCTGAAAGCCAAAAGATGGTCGAGGAAGCACAAGAAGCCGCCCGGCAGCTCGTTGGAGTTGCTGAGGAAGATTCCCGTCGGCGCAAGGCTGAGAGTGAACGTGAGGCGCATCGGGTAGTGATGTCTGGTCGTCGTGAAGCTGAAGAGGTCATTGCAACTGCTAACCATGACAGCGACCAAACACTGCAAGCTTCTGCGAAGCGACGCGACGAAATGCTTGACCAGGCCAAGGCTGCTGAAGCAGCTTCTCAAAACCGTGCCCGAGCGCTTGAAGTTCGTAAAGAAGAGCTATTGGCTGAACTCGAATCAGTTCGCGAAACCGTCGGGCGCCTCGAGACTGCTATCGAGGAGAAGCAGACCACACTACGGAAGATTGACGACCCGGCTCCCGTAGCTGAGAGCGAGCCAGCCCCAGAGTGGGCTGCTGGGATTCGGATCATCCCTCAATCTGAATTCGTAGGCGAGCCCCAAGGTGACCTGGTTGCCGCAGAGGAGATCGTGGACGATGTGCTTGCTCTGCAGACGGAAGTGGCTCTAGAGGCGAAGGCCGCCGAGGCTCAGAGTGACGAGCCACCTGCTTTGATTCCAGACATTGTCTCTGCTGAGGCGGTACCTCCGGCGGAAGACCCTCAAGAAGAGCCAACGGTCGAAAAGTTGGGAACCTCCTCGCAGGAAGTCGAACCTGAAGAGGTGCCAGAAGCATCCCCAGACAACAAGTTAGATGCCCTATTTGCCTCCTTGCGAGATACTGGCGGAGTAGAGGAACCTACACAGGAGAGCGTAACTCAGGTTGAGGCAGCCGAGGACCAAGGGTTGGCACCGGTTATCGAATTGGCCAAGAAGAAGCCACCGGTGGATGTTGTTCAGAAGGCGACACCGGTTGACGCGTCCAAACTTGTTGAAATCCGAGACCGATCCGTGGTTGGCGTGGTGAACGTGAGCTTGCGAACCCTAAAAAGAGAGCTTGCAGCCATCCAGAATCGGGCTCTCGAGGCCATCCGTCTCGATGCCACATGGAGGGCCGATATTGAAGAGCTGAGCGGGGACCTTGCCCCTCACCTTGAGGCAGCTGCCGGTGAAGCATTCGACGCTGGCGTCCGGGGATTCAATGCCGAATATGATGCACACGTTTCAGTTCCAACGCCGCCAGAGTTCGAGGTGGCTTTGGTCGCCCGAGATCTCGAAGCGTCGATTAGTCGTGCTCTGCGCAAAGGTTCAGATGACAGGGCGAAAGCATCTGAGGTATCGCGGGTCTTTCGATCGTGGCGTTCTGAGGCAGCCGAGCGACACCTCGTCCAGATAACTACTCGGGCATACAATCAAGGTGTAGCCGGAGCCATTGGCAAGAGCGGCGGGTTTGCAGTAGTTGCGCTCTCAGGTCGAGGGTGTTCGACGTGCAAGGCTGCGGACGGAAACTCAGCAGCAACTGTTCCGCCTCTGCACGACGGTTGCGGGTGTGCCGTCACCCGTTCGGGCTAGCTCTCGCATTCCCCGCTGACTGCCATACAATAGGTTCTACTTATGGTGACCAGACTTCGTAGAACCCCCCAAGCACAGCCCCGCTTCATGCGGTGGATCTTTTTCGCGATTGTTGCCTACACGCTGGTCCGGTCTGGTGCCCGTATCTGGGCCGACTACCTATGGTTCGAAAGTGTGGGGTACACAGATGTCTGGAAGGTGGAGTTCTTTGCCGGAGTCCAGCTGGCGGTTGGCGCGGCACTAATTGCTACTTTGGTCCTATACGGGACTTTGCGATTGGCGGGCCGATTTGGCTCGGTGGTCTCTGCTGATGATGCGGACGATGAAGTGGAAACCTTCCGTTCGAACGCCTGGTTCAATTCTGGGGTCCGGCGAACCGTGACGATCGTAACCTTTGCTTTCGTAATTTTTAACGGCCTCGGGGCATTGATTTACCGGCAGGAGTTCCTTTGGTTTATCAACCGTGAACCCTTCGGAGTGAGCGACCCACAGCTCGGGGTTGACATTGGTTTTTATCTGTTCACGCTCCCGCTGTTGAACGGCTTGCTTTCTTGGTTCTTTCAGCTCGTGGTGCTGTCGGTGATCGTGGCCATAGCTGTCCATTACCTCAACGGTGGCATTGAGATTGCACCTGGCAAGCCACCCATCATTGGGAGAGCTGCCAAGGCTCATGTGTCGATACTGTTGGCCGTTCTCACTCTTCTTAGGGGCGCTAGGTACCTTCTTGCCCGATTCGATCTTTTGCTCGACCAGGGGCCAGGAGAGGCCGTTTTCGGAGCCGGAGCCACCGACGTGGACATTCGCTTGAACGGGCTGTTCCTCCTTGCTGGGGTAACTGTTGTTGTGGC
>CAXMSI010000207.1:2806-3158 GCA_964196085.1 uncultured Acidimicrobiia bacterium
CCTTATTGGCGGGGGATTGTGGTTAGCCACAGCGGTCATCGTTAGTGGGGTGGTCCCGCTGCTCTATCAACGATTGAGTGTTGAACCCGATGAGCAGGTAAAGGAGCAGGCATATGTCGAACGGCAGGTCAATGCCACCCGAGAAGCCTTTGGGCTTGGCGACGTAGAGGTTCGCAGCTTTGCCGGCGCTGGCGTACTCACCGCTGATGATATTGAGGCAAACCGGGCAACTGTGGACAACGTTCGTCTCTGGGACCCGGCAGTTCTCAAGGCCAGTTATTCCCAATTACAAGCGATCCGTACGTACTACCGATTCACCGACGTTGACGTTGACCGCTACGAGATTGATGGC
>CAXMSI010000208.1:0-3153 GCA_964196085.1 uncultured Acidimicrobiia bacterium
GTGGTTGGCTAAGAAGTTGGCGAAAATCCAACAGGTTTTTCTTGGTCATTGCCCCCTGAAGCAAGGAGCTGCCAAATGGCTGAAACAACGCTCAAAGGACGTCATCTACGAGGCGGAGTCCGACCCTCCAAGGTCACTGAAGGAGTCCGTATCTGTGTAGATGAGGCAGGTGCGACGAAGCTTTCTCGCTATAACAAGCGAGACCACTGCAACATTCACGCACCAGTCACATACCCCCGGGTCCGTGGCCGGTTCGTTACCGAATCTGCTTAGCAACAACACTTAAGTAACTAGGAAAAAAGCGACCTGAAAGGGTCGCTTTTTCCAGTTTGGGGCGCCCAGCTGTGTGCGCACAATTGCGCTTTCCTTGCTGCTTGCATCGTGTGGCTTCCAGCTGCGTTCTGAACTGTGCCGCGGGGAAGCCACCCTTGGTAGATCAGCAACCGAAGGTGCCCTGGAGGTGTGCCTTGTGTGTGAAAGGGTCGGCCTGCGACGTGGCAAGCACCGCCCATTTGGGACGGAACTCCCAGCCGGTCCCTAGTTCTCTTCGTCCGCGTTGAAATTCAGGGCGGCGGAGTTGATGCAATAGCGCATTCCTGATCCGCCAGGGCCGTCGGGGAAGACATGACCGAGATGAGCGCCACAATTGCCGCAGCGGTTCTCTGTTCGAACCATCCCAAGATTGGTATCGGAGTGATTCTCCACATTGGAGCCATCAGCGGGCTCGGTGAAGCTAGGCCACCCGCTGCCTGAGTCGTATTTAGTGTCAGAGGTGAATAAGACTTCGTCGCACACGATGCAGGTGAACTGTCCGTCGCGTTTTTCGTCGAGGTGTTCACCGGTGCCGGCGCGTTCGGTGCCACTCTCTTGGGTGACGGAGTACTGCTCAGTGGTGAGCTTTTCTCGTAAGTCCATATCTTTAGTGATTTTGTATTGCTCGGGTGTGAGCCGAGGCTCTGATTCTCTCTTCTTGAACATGCCCACAAGGTTAGTGCCTGACAAAACTGTTTCAAGAGGGTTGAGCGAAACGATTGAGAAACTCTCTCCTCCCAGGTGGCTTTGAGGTTTTGCTGGCTTTGACATTTCGCAGGCTCAGCGTCCGACCTCAATGGGGTGGAACCCGGCCTCGCTCGCTCCGTTTGCATTTCCTCCCCGCCAGTAGGGAAGCGCACTTGTACAGGAACCTCCGGTCGCCATGAGAAACTACTTGCCCCCCCACGGGGGGTGGGGTATCATGCTCCCATGAAAGCTGAACATAAGCGGTCTTCGCTTAATCGTCTCAAGACAGTTCGAGGACATATCGATTCTGTGATTGCGATGGTGGAGGAAGAGCGGTACTGCCCTGAAGTCATGCGGCAGGTGTCAGCGCTCCAGGGCTCGCTTGAAAAGACGAATCGAGTTCTTCTGCAAAATCACCTTGAGACCTGCTTCACCAATGCTGTGAATGAAGGCCGAACCGGGGAAGTCGTGGAAGAACTCATGGAGACCATGCGTTACACCGGCGCGGTGACAGGACCAGCGCACATTGCAACTGACGAATAGAGGAGAAGCAAAATGACCACCACATTGAACGTTCCCGACATCTCATGCGGGCATTGCAAAGAGTCTATTGAAGGCGCTGTAAAGGGCCTTCCCGGTGTCAGCTCGGTCGTTGTTGACATCGAGGGTAAGACCGTGGCGCTTGATCTAACCGAAGTTGCTGTGGTTTCCAAGATCGTTGATGCCATCGAGGATCAGGGCTACGACGTAGCGAAGTAGCTGATATGGCCAAGACCGACGAGATTACGTTTTCAGTGGACGGTATGACCTGCGCGGCCTGTGCTGTGCGAATCGAACGCGTCCTCGGAAAACAAGATGGTGTGAACGAAGCAATAGTGAACTTTGCCACTGCTGAGGCGCGGGTTTCGGTATCGGGAGCTGAGTCTGAGCGACTGCAAGAGGCAGTCTCCAAGATTGGTTACGAGATCAATGAACGTCAACCCGACGAAGAGCGACGCGATCTCTCCGAGATGTACGACGAAGAGCAGTCTGCTCAATTCCGTCGTTTCATTGGTGCAGCAGCTTTGGCGGTTCCCCTCCTGGTCTTGGCCATGCTGGTTCCAGCTTCGGGACTAAACACGGCAGTCCAATGGGCCTTGGCCACGCCGATTGTGTTTGGATTTGGCTCGCAGTTCCACAAAGTCGCGCTGAAACAGGCTCGACAGTTCACCTCGTCTATGGATACGTTGGTATCTCTTGGCACCGTGTCTGCGTACGTATATTCGGTCTGGGCATATATCGCAGGGAACGCAGTCTTCTTTGAGACAGCCGGCGCCATCATCAGCTTCATTCTGCTGGGCAAGTACTTCGAAGCCAAGGCCAAGGGGCACGCATCTGCTGCGGTAACCAAGCTGCTCGAGTTGGGCGCGAAAGAGGCGATTGTTCTTTCGGGCGACATCGAGGTCTCGACGCCAATCGAGCAGGTAGCAGTGGGTGACCTCGTTGTCGTGAAACCAGGAGCGAAAGTTCCCACCGACGGACGAGTAGTTGAGGGTACGTCTTCTATTGATGAATCCATGCTGACGGGTGAGTCCGTGGCCATCGACAAAAAGCCTGGAGTCGATGTCTTTGGAGCCACTGTCAATCAACACGGCCGGCTCATCGTGGAAGTCACCAAGACCGGCGGAGACACAGCGCTGCACCAAATTGCCCGTCTCGTCGAAGAGGCCCAGGCTTCTAAGGCACCGGTCCAGAAACTAGCTGACCGCGTGTCGAGTGTATTTGTGCCCATTGTCATCGTCATTGCTCTGGCAACCTTCGGAGTGTGGATGGCCCGTGACGGTGACATCGAAACGGCTGTGCGCGCAGCGGTTGCTGTGCTCATCATTGCTTGCCCATGCGCCCTTGGGTTGGCCACGCCAACAGCGATCATGGTTGGTTCGGGGAAGGGTGCTGAGCTAGGTGTCGTGTTCAAGGGCGCCGAAGTGTTTGAACGGTCCACCAGAATCGACGCAGTGTTGTTCGACAAGACTGGAACCCTCACGCGAGGGGCCATGACCCTTACTCGCATCAACGGGACTCCTGAGGTGCTTCTGAAAGCTGCGAGCGTCGAACGAGCCAGTGAGCATCCAGTTGCCAGGGCCATTGTTCTCGGTGCCGAGGAGCGGGACATGA
>CAXMSI010000209.1:0-3093 GCA_964196085.1 uncultured Acidimicrobiia bacterium
TTCGATGAGCGTCGCCACAGGTCAGCGCCGGTTAGGAGGCTCGCTATCAGGACTACCCAAAACATAAGGCAAAGGGTAGGTGATTCCTGGGGTTGGTTCGTCCCTGGGTCTGGGTACTATTAGCGCTGATGGCGACAGTTACTGAACTTATGGCACTCTTGAGCCCCCTCACACAGCGGGCTGCCCAATGGGACAAGGTTGGCCTCCAGCTTGGCGATCCGTCGGCCGAAGTCAACACAATCGGCGTCTGTCATGAGGTCACCAGCGAGGTGATAGCCCGGGCCAAAGATATAGATCTTCTCATCACCTACCACCCGCTCTTGTTTTCTCCGACGACGCGCATTGTTGCCGGGTCCTCACCAGAGGGTCGGGCCTTCCGGCTCCTTTCTCAGGGCACTTCTTTGTATTCTGTCCACACTGGATGGGACGCCTACGAAGGTGGCACCGCCGATAGCCTGGCGCGGACGTTCAGCCTGTCTGGCATCACAGGATTCGGCCCGTTGCACGAGGCTGGCTTGGTCAATGTGGTCACATATTTGCCTGCCGATCATGTAGCCGCTGTGAGAGAGGCGATGGCGGTTGCGGGAGCGGGCCAGCTCGGGTCTTACTCCAACGTTTCGTTTGAGACAGCGGGTGTCGGGACCTTCGTCCCTGGGTCTGACAGCCATCCGTACAGGGGCACCATCGGTGAGCTCTACCAGGAGTCCGAAGTGCGGCTTGAGATGTTGGCCCCCCGCGGTCGCTCTGGGGCTGTGGTGGCGGCGCTCCTGAAAGCCCACCCCTATGAGGAGCCGGGCATCGACGTGCACCGGGTGGTAACTAAGTACGGGATGGTGGGCCGGGTGGGAGATCTACCGGCTGCCGTTTCGTTGCGAGAGTTGGCTGACACGGCAGGCGAAGTGCTTGGCTCGGACCCTGTCCGCATTGCTGGGGACCGTAATCAGATGGTGTCAAGAGTGGCAGTAGTGCCTGGTTCAGGATCAGAGTTTATCGGTGAAGCCAAGACCGAAGGAGCTGAGGTACTGATCAGTGCTGACTTTTCTCATCACAAAGCAGTCGCAGCTACCGATGCGGGCCTTGCCGTGCTTGATGTTGGGCATGCTCGCAGCGAAGGCCCTGGGATGGGCCCGCTTTACCATTGGATCTCGAAGCTGGGACACTCAGTGGTGGACCTCACAGCAATAGAAACAAGCCCTTGGAAGGAACAATGAACGAGTTTTTGTCTCTCGCGGACCTACTTGACCTACAGGCATTGGATTCTCGAATCGACTTACTGCTAGACCAACGCGCCAATCTGCCCGAGCTAGGCGAGTACAAGGAGTTGCACGCCCGTGTCGCCGAGCTCACCACAACAGTCGAGGAGGTTGAGGCGAAGCTTGGCGTCACCAGCAGCGATCTTCGCAACACCGAGACGAATCTCGAGGTCATCGAGGTCAAGCTGGGTACAACCGAACAACGACTCTTTGCTGGGGGCATGAACGCCAAGCAAAGTGAAAACATGCGCCTTGAGGTCCGACAACTAAAGGATCAAATATCGACGAGCGAAGACAGTGTCCTAGCCGCCCTGGACCTTCGAGAAGCCTTGGAGGGTGAACTGAGCGCACAGAAAGAGCTATTCGACACTGCAGCGGCTCGGAAGGCTGAGCTAGAGGGCAAGATCAAGGGCGACTGGAAGGAAATCGACGCCGAGATAGCCCGTAAAGAAGGCCGTAAGGGCGATCTGGTTCCGACAATTGAACCCGACCTGATAGCCACGTACGACAGGATCAGAGAGCAGCGCAACGGAGTTGGCGTCGGCGCTCTCGAAGATGGAGTCTGTGGAGCGTGTCACATGCGAATCAGCCCAGCCGAAATTTATGCCATCAAGAAGGAAGCGCTTCCTCGTTGTATTCACTGCGCCCGACTCCTCGTCCTTTAGAGCGCTAGATGGGACTCTGGCACATTGGGGGAGTGGTGTTCCTCTTTCGCTGGATCTTTCGTGATCCGAAAGTAGACCTTCGATTCCTCGCGCTTGGGGCCGTGCTCCCGATGGTCGCTGACGGCCTATGGGGTTTGGCTCCGGCCGTCGTGGCAGGGACGAAACTTGCTGGCCACTCGTTGGTGACGGCGGTTCTCCTGATGTCGGTGATAATGATTATTACCAAGCGGGGACCAGACAGGAAGCCGTGGATGGCTCTGTCGGTTGGTGTCTTGTTCCACCTTTTGCTCGACGGGATGTGGGCTGAGCAACAGTCATTCTTGTGGCCGTTGTTCGGATGGAGCTTCGCGACACCACATGAAGGAGCGAGCAATCTACTGATTTCGATTCTCGACAGTCCCTGGCGTGCGGTTCAGGAAGTTGTTGGGCTTGGCTACCTTGCTGCCTTGTGGAACATTGGCGGCTTGTCCGACCGAGGCCGGAGATCGGCCTTCCTTGCGACCGGCAAGCTTGTTCCGTCGGACCAGCCCCCTATCCAGTAGGTGCCGTGCGGTAGTCGGCAATAGTCCGTTTCAGCATCCGTGCAGCAATCAGGACGAGAACCACAGCGAAGGAGCGGCGAAGCTGTTCGGGATCGATGGATTGAGCAACGGTGCCCCCAATGAGGCCACCGACGAGGCCTCCAACGGCGAGGACAACAGCAACTGGCCACACGATTCTGCCCTTTTTGTGATGTCCGACTGTGCCAATGATCGCCGTTGGGACGATGACAGCAAGAGCTGTGCCCTGTGCGACGTGTTGAATGAGTCCGAACCCGAGTGCTAATACGGGGACATAAATCACAGCCCCTCCAATCCCAAGGCCAGTGGCAAGTGCTCCAGAAACCAGACCTAAAACGAGCAGAACCACAATCATGGTGAGATCAAGATCAATCGTGCTGCCATTGGAGGGCGCTTGGCTTGTGATCATCCGAATCGCGGCGACCAACACCGTTGCGGTGAAGGCCAAGGACAACGCCCGGTTTGGAATCCTATGGAGTATTCGATTGGTACCGACTGCCCCAGCAATAGCCCCAATAAGCAGAACTGTCGGCGGCCCTTGTAGCGATAAGTAGCGATACTTGCGGCCGCCCGAACAGTCGTCACCCAGGGGTACAGCTGCACCACTGTAAACCG